>JBGOXZ010000017.1:0-17433 GCA_041479395.1 Opitutaceae bacterium | reverse complement strand
CTTCGGCTCCTTGTAGATGCACGCCTCCACGCACTCCTGGCAGCCGGTGCAGAGGTCCTCCAGCACGTACCGCGGTTTGCGGCGAACGGTGACCTTGAAGTTGCCCACGTAGCCGTCCATTTTCACGACCTCGGAGTAGCTCCACAGCGTGATGTTCTCGTGGGCGCCGACCTCGGACATCTTCGGCGTCAGAATGCAGGCCGCGCAGTCCAGCGTCGGGAAGGTTTTGTCGAACTTGGCCATGTGCCCGCCGATGGAGGGCTCACGTTCCACCAGGTAAACCTTCTTGCCGGCTTTGGCCAGCGTCAGGGCCGCGTGGATGCCGGCGATGCCGCCGCCCACGACCAGCACGTCGGGATGGATCGGCACTTTTTTCACCTCGAGGGCCCGGTGATGAGCGACGCGCCGGATGGCGGCGCGGGCGAGGGCCTTGGCTTTCGCGGTGGCCTCGGCGCGGTCGGTGTGCACCCACGAAACGTGCTCGCGGATGTTGACCATGTGGAAAAAGAACGGGTTCAGTCCACCGGCTTCGACCGCGCTGCGGAAGGTGTGCTCATGCAGCAGCGGCGAGCAGGACGCGACAACGATCCGATTCAGGCCGAACTCCTTGATGTCCTTTTGAATCAACTCCTGGCCCGGATCGGAGCACATGTACTTGTAGTCGCGCGCGAGGGCCACGCCGGGGAGCTGCCCGACGTATTTCGCCAACTCCGTGCAGTCCACCATCGCCGCGATGTTGTGGCCGCACTGGCAGACATAAAAGCCGATCCGAACGTCATGGTTGCCGTTAACCTTGTCCATTGGAGTCCCTGCGTAGGAAAGATTGCCTCGTGGTCGGGTTCGTCATGCGTCAGGCGGCCGCGGGCTGCGGTTGGGCGCAGGCCGGTTTTCGCATGCGGGTGAAACCGCGGTGCAGGCCGAGTTCTTTCTCGGACAGGCCGAAGGCGAGGCCGATCAATTGGGTAAAGAACACCACCGGTATATTAAGACGCGGGCCTACGGGGACGCGGGCGTCCTTGTTCCGGGGATCGGGGATGGTTTCATTCCCCCATTTGCTCACCATCTTGTCCCGATAACAGTCCAGGTTGAACTGGCAGAGCGGGCACACCGTGGCGACGACATCCGCTCCGCGGGTGATGGCTTCCTTCAGCAGAATGTAGGAACAGAGCAGACCGGGCTCCGGCAGCGTGCCGGTCAGACTGCCGCCGCAGCAACGGGTCTTGAGCGGGTAGGTGACCATCGTGCAGCCGATGGCTTCCAGGAGCCGGTCCATCGTCGTGGGATTGTATTGGTCGTCGAACGTCGCGTAGGGGCGCACGATCTGGCAGCCGTAGTATGGCGCCACCTTGAGCCCCTTGAGGGGTTGCGTGACGCGCTTCTTGATTGCGTCGATGCCCACGTTGTTGACCAGCACGTCGAGGGGATGGCGCACCGGCGTGTTGCCGCTGTAAGTGAGATTCGCCTGATGCAGCGCCTTTTGCACGACCGCCTCGACCACGGGCGATTCGTGGAGATAGTGCTTGGTCTTGTTCAAGACGAGGTAGCACGCGCTGCAGGGCGCGAGCAGTTCCTTGTGGCCGGCCTTCTCGGCAATGGCCAGGTTGCGCGAGGCCATCACGCATGCCTTGACTTCGTCCACCGCCATGTAGGCCGTGGCGCCGCAACAGTTCCAGTCGTCGAGTTCCTCAAGTTCCACTCCGAGCGCCTTCATGACTGGCAGCAGGGATTCCTCGTAAGCCCGGCCCGTGCCTTTCAACGAGCAACCGGGGAAGTAGGAGTATTTCATGGCTTAATGCGCTCCGTTGTGACGCCCGCCATTGCCGCCGTTCTGGTGGCCGTTGTTCAACGCGTCGATGGACAGCTTGTCCACGACCGCCATCATGCGTTCGAGTTCGTGCTTGCGCTTGATGCCCTCGAGCTTGAGCGGGAAGCGTCCGCGCCTGAGGAGCTTCAGCCCCAACCGCCACATGCCCAGCGCCGCCAGCAGGTCCGTCTTGAGGAACATGACGGTGGCCAGGAAATTCTCGGTCACGCGGCCGCGTTTGTGTGACATCTTGTAGAATTCCTGGGCCAGCACGGGAATGGGAAAGCGCTTGGGATAAAAGCCCTCGTGAATTGCCCGCTGCTTGAGCTCGTACATGATGTCGGTGATGCGAATCTGCTTCGGGCACTCGACGGTGCAGGCGTAGCACGAGGCGCACAGCCAGATGGTCGTGCTCTGCAGAACCTCGTTCTTGAAATCGGACCGCGTCAGTTCCATCACCTGCCGCGGGGTGTGGTCCATAAAAATGCTCAAGGGGCACAGACCGGAGCAGGTGCCGCACTGGATGCAGTTTTCCAGTTGCTCGCAGCCCGGCACGCTCATGACTTCGCGCCCAAAGCCCTTCACCCGGTCGGACTCGTATTTGATCGTCCGCCTGAGTTCCATCACCGGCTCATTAGCGGCGCCGGCTCGCTGAATAACTGATGGGGAACTGGATTTTTGAAGGGGTGGTTGAGGAGCGGGGGGGGCGGAAAGGGCAGTCATTGGGTGAACCGTAAAAGGTGGTTAGTCAGGCGGGCGGTCAGGATCGCCGCCTGAGTTGGGCGCCATGGAGAGTTGAGAAGAGGGCGTCGTCGCATAGAAGCCGCGGACCGCATTCGTGCGGTGCGCTAGTCCCAAGATGTGAAGCAGGGCGAATGCTGGGCGCGAGAAAAATCAACCATTTTAATGCCCTCTTGCCGAAGGTTCAGTGGGTGGAACCGGCGGGCCGTGCAGCCTGGGTTAGGGACGGGCACAGCAGCCTGAAAACCATCTGCGATTAACAGACTTCAGGACGACGCATTGCCCTTGGAAGTGCCTTCACTTCCGTACGATCTGTCGCGGTGAGGGAGACTGCTCCCCCTTGGTAGATTCGGAGGATACGGACGTGATATTCCACTGCGCTCCGAGCGCCTGACCAGCGGAGAGTCCGCCGTCGTTGGGCGGCAAGTCACGATGGCACAGAATATTAAAACCCGCCGACCGAAGCGCACGATGGATCGTGTCCAGTAGCCGCACGTTTTGGAAACAGCCTCCGCTGAGGACTACCGTCTTGATGCCCACCCGCACGGCCAGATCCAACACACAGCGCGCGAGAGCATTGTGGAAGCGCGCGGCGAGAACCCCCGGGCTGACACTCGATCGGTCCTTTAGGATTGCTGCCAGCACCGGTCGCCAATCCACCTGAAGGATTCCCCCCAGACCCGGACCGATTATGGGCATGATTAAACCCGCTTCTTCTTGTGATTCAGGGTCTGCCGCGAACTCCACTTCCATGGCCGCCTGTCCCTCAAAAGAGCATTGCAGGCGCAGGCCGAGCAAGGCGGCGACGCCATCGAAAAGGCGGCCGGCGCTCGTCGTCATCGGAGATTGAACGCCGCGATCCAGCAGCGAGAGCAGAACCGTGGCGTCGCGGTCGCGGAAACCCAGAGCCCGGGCCAGCGGCTCAAGCTGCGCCACGTTTCCGTCGAATAGAACGTGGAGAAGACCGAGCGCGCTTCGCCGCGGCTCGCGCACTGCCACCTCCCCGCCGGGCAGCCGAAACGGCAGCAGGTGGGCCACGCGCCGGGCCGTCCTCTCCCGTCGGTCGACCACGATAAACTCCCCGCCCCAGACGGTTCCATCGGGACCGTAACCCGTGCCGTCCCAAGCCACCCCCAGCACCCTTTCCGGGCCGCCTCCATGCTCGAGCAGGCAGGCGAGAATGTGGGCGAGATGGTGCTGCACGGTCACAACCGGCAGGCCCAGGTTTTGCGCGAAACGGGTCGAGGCATAGTCCGGATGCGCATCGCAGACCACGCGGGCAAAGCGTTCCGTGTAGAGCGAGCCGAGCAACGTCACCGCCCGGCGGAATGCCTCCATCGAAACGGGGTTGGAAAGATCGCCGATATGCGGACTCAACACCAGGTTCGTCCCCGCCGTCACGGCGATGGTGTTTTTCATGTGTCCGCCGACGCAGAGCAATGGCTCCGTGGCCTCCGCACCCTCAGGCAACCGGAATGGGGCGGGGGCGAATCCACGGGCGCGGCGCAGCAACACGGGGCCAGCCGCCGCACGCCGCACCACCGAGTCATCGACCGGTCGGGCGATCGGCCGGTTGTGCACGAGGAAGAGATCCGCAATCGTGCCAAGCCGCTGCCGCGCCTCCTCATCGTCGATGCAAAGCGGTTCCTCCGAGAGATTGCCGCTGGTGGCCACGACCGGACGCGCGACAGCGTCGAGCAGCAGCACGTGCAGCGGCGCATAGGGCAGCAGCGCGCCGATCCACGGGTTGCCCGGCGCCACCGTCTCGGCCAGCGGGGCCTGCGTGCGGCGGCGTACCAGCACAATCGGGGCGGCGGCGGACGTCAGCCAGCGCACGTCAGCTTCACTCAATTCGGCCGCCGTCTGCAACGACTCGAGCGAAGGAAACATCACCGCCAGCGGCTTTTCCTCGCGATGCTTGCGGCGGCGCAGTTCGCGAACCGCTGCTTCGTTCGCGGCGTCGACCATCAGGTGGAAACCACCGAGACCCTTGACCGCCACGATCCGCCCGGCCAGCAGGGCTTGAGCCGCCGCGGCGATCGCCGCGGCGCGGGTGGCCAATGCCTGGCCGGTCGCATCCTGCAGCTCCACCTGCGGCCCGCACACAGGGCAGGCGTTGGGCTGGGCGTGATAGCGCCGGTCGGCGGGATTTTCGTACTCGCTCCGGCACGCCGGGCACATGGGAAACCCCGCCATGGTGGTGCGCGGCCGGTCGTAAGGCAGCTCGCGCAGAATTGAGTAACGCGGCCCGCAGTTGGTGCAGTTGATGAAGGGGTAGCCGTGGCGGCGGTCGCGCGGGTCGGCGAGTTCGCGCCGGCAATCGGCGCACAGCGCGAGATCCGGGGTGATCGCCACGGTGCGCGCCGGGGCGTCTGCATCGCTGTCCAGAATCAAAAAGCCCACGGCCGGCATCGGCGGCAAATCCGCCACATCCCCTGCGGAGCGCTCCTGCAGCCGGGCGATCCGGGCGGCCGGCGGTGGTTCCGTCTGCAGCGCAGCGGCAAAGGCGTCGAGCCCATCCCGTGGACCAGCCACCCGTATGGTCACGCCGCGCCCGTCGTTTCGCACCCAGCCGCGCAGGCCCGCGCGCGCGGCCAGCCGGGCGACAAAAGGTCGGAACCCGACGCCTTGGACGGTGCCTTCGATCTCCAGCAGGCGCTCTGTCAGACGCGATGCGGTGTCGTCAGCCGCCGGTGGCATGGGTCACAGGAGCGCGCGGAGGTAGGCCAGCCAGCGGTCAAATCCCTCGCCCGTCCGCGCGGAGAGCTCGAAAACCTCGGCCTGCGGCGCGACGCGACGGATGTTGGCCAGCGCCGCGGCGCGGTCGAAGCCAATCGCCGCCGCGATATCGATCTTGTTGAGAAGGACGGCATGGGCGCTGGTGAAGATGGGAGGATACTTCAGCGGCTTGTCCTCCCCCTCGGTGCAGGCGAGCAGCGTGATCCGGCGGTTCTCCCCGAGGTCGAAGGAGGCCGGGCAGACCAGATTGCCGACGTTTTCGACAAACAGCAGGCGCACGCGGTCGAGTGGCAGGGCCTCGAGCCCGCGCGCGACCATCGCCGCATCCAGATGGCAGGTGCCTCCCGTGGTAATCTGCGCCACGGGAAGCCCCTCGCGGCGGAGCCGCCGCGCGTCGTTGTCGGTCTCCAGGTCCCCGACGAGCACGGCGCAGCGCACTTCACCCGCGAAGGCGTCCAGGGTGCGTTCCAGCAGCGTGGTCTTGCCCGCCCCCGGCGATGAAACGAAATTCAAGGCGCGGATTCCACGCTTTTGCAGGAAGGCCCGGTTCTCCGCGGCGCGCTTGTCATTTTCATCGAGGAGACGCACCTGCAGGTCGACGGTCCGGACCGCGCCGGGCAGAGCATCACCCGGCGGGGTGGGCGGGACGTCGCCGGGATCGCGCACGTCCACCAGGATCACGTCGCCCCGGGCCGGGATCTTGGCGGCACTCGGCTTGGAGATTTCGTGTGGCATGGGAATCAAAGCATTTCGAGACGCATCAGGTCGAGTTCGCGGCCCTGCTTGATGGTTGCGCACAAACGGCCGCACGTCGGGCACTCAAAAAAATGATCGGTATCGGGGGTGAAGTCCTGCTGGCAGTCGGGACAGTACGCCACGGCGGCGACCGGGTCAATTTGCACCGTGGCCCCCTCGGCCGCCGTGCCCGGCAGGATGGCCACGAAGGCAAAATTCAGCGCCTCCGGGTCCACGCCGGAGAGCGCGCCGACGCGGATCACGATGCGCCGCACCCGCGAGGCGCCCGCCTTTTTCGTCTCCGCCAGCGCCAGCGCCAGGGCCGATTCGGCTATGCCGAGTTCGTGCATGATTAGAGAAACGTTGGCTGGCTGGCTCGGGAAGTCCAGCTGGCATGCCCGTCTGGCAGAAGAAAATTTAATTCAATGACCTCAAGGTCATATATCAATTGATGCGTACCAAAATCTGCGCAGATTCCTCTTCACCAAGTTACCCGCCCAACCCTCGCTCCTCCCGGCGGCAGCCGGGCGGTGCGGTCACCCCAAGGACCTTCATGAATGTGTTGATGTCTCCGCCCCAAACCGGCGGCCCGACGATTTGGGAGGAAATGCGTGCGCGCGGCGTGAGCCGGCGTGATTTTGTCAAGTTCTGCACCTGGATGTCGGCTTACCTCGGTCTCGAAGCCAGCGGCGTCGCCGATGTCGTCAAAGCCCTGGAAAAGAAGCGCCGCCTCCCGGTCGTGTGGCTGCATTTCCAGGAATGCACCTGCTGCAGCGAGTCGTTCATCCGCTCCTCGCATCCGATCGTGGCGGACATCCTGCTCGACAAGGTCTCGCTGGATTACACCGAGACGCTGCAGGCCGCCGCGGGCTTTCAGGCGGAGGAATGCCTCCACCGCACGATGAAGGAGCGGTACGGCGAGTACCTGCTGATGGTCGAGGGTTCGGTCCCCACGGCCGACGACGGCATTCACTGCGTCATCGGCGGGCGCACTGCGCTCGACATCGTCCGGGAGGCCGTCGGCGGGGCGAAGGCCGTGGTTGCGTGGGGCAACTGCGCCTGCGCCGGCTGCGTGCAGGCCGCCAAGCCGAATCCGACGAAGGCCATGCCGATCCATAAGGTCGTGACCGGGAAACCGATCATCAACGTGCAGGGCTGCCCGCCGATTGGAGAGGTGATGGCAGGAGTCGTGGTGCACCTGCTGGCCTTCGACCGCATCCCGCAACTGGATGCGCTCGGACGCCCGAAGGCGTTCTACTCGCGGCGGGTGCACGACACCTGCTACCGCCGGCCCTATTATGACGCCGGCCTCTTCGTCGAGTCCTTCGACGACGAAAACGCCCGCCGGGGCTATTGTCTCTACAAGATGGGCTGCCGAGGACCGACGACCTACAATTCCTGCGGCGTGATTCGCTGGAACAACGGGGTGAGCTACCCCATCCAGTCCGGCCACGGCTGCATCGGGTGCTCCGAGGCGGGGTTCTGGGACAACGGGCCCTTCTACCGGCGCCTCGCGAGTTTCCCCGGCTTCGGCATCGAGACCACGGCCGACAAGATCGGCCTGGCGGTCGGCGCGGCCGCGGTCGCGGGGGCCGCGGCGCACGCGATTCTCACCAACGTTCGCAAGCAGCACGAGATCGGCGAACACCCCGGCGAGTCGGCCAGCCTCGCGCCGCCGCCCGCCGTGGCGGAGTTCGACGACCAAACCAAGGAGTGAACCATGAGCACGCGCATCGTTGTCGATCCCATCACCCGCATCGAAGGCCACCTGCGCATCGAGGCGGAAGTCAAGGACGGCCGCATCACCGACGCCTGGAGCGCCGGCACGATGGTTCGCGGCATCGAAACCATCCTCAAGGGCCGCGATCCGCGGGACGCCTGGGCGTTCACCGAGCGGGTGTGCGGCGTCTGCACCACCGTGCACGCGCTGGCCTCGGTGCGTTCGGTCGAGGACGCCCTCGGTGTCGCCGTTCCGCCCAACGCGGAGTTGATCCGCAACCTGATGTTCTGCGCCCAGTACCTGCAGGACCATGTGGTGCATTTCTACCACCTGCATGCGCTGGACTGGGTGGACGTGGTCAGCGCCTTGAAGGCCGATCCCGCGGAGACGTCGCGCATCGCCCAGAGCATCTCCAACTGGCCGAAGAGCTCCCCGCAGTATTTCCGCGACCTGCAGAAACGCCTGACGGCGTTCGTGGAGAGCGGCCAGCTCGGCATCTTCGCCAACGCCTACTGGGGCCACCCGGCCTTCAAGCTTCCCGCCGAGGTCAATCTGATCGGGGTGGCCCACTATCTGGAAGCGCTCGAGTGGCAGAAGGAAATCGTGAAGGTCCACACGATCTTCGGGGGCAAGAATCCGCACCCGAACTATCTCGTGGGCGGCGTGCCCTGCGCCCTGAACATTGACGAGGCCAATGCCATCAACGCGGAACGCCTCGCCTACGTCGGCCGGTTGTTCGAGGAGGCGACGCGGTTCGTGGAACAGGTTTATCTCCCCGACCTGCTCGCGATCGCGCCGTTCTACCTCGACTGGACGGAGATTGGCGGCGGGGTGTCGAACTACCTTTGCTACGGCGACCTGCCGACCAACGGCTTTGCCGACGTGGCGCGCTTCAAGTTCCCACGCGGCGCCGTGCTCGACCGCGACCTCAGCAAAGTGCATCCGGTTGATCCGCACGATCCCGATGGGGTGCGGGAGTCGATCAACCACTCGTGGTATTCCTACGACGGCGGGGAGGACAAGGCGCTGCATCCCTGGGACGGTGAGACCAGGTTCAATTACACCGGCCCCAAGCCGCCCTACGACAACCTGAACGTCGACGGGAAATATTCCTGGCTCAAAACCCCGCGCTGGAAGGGTCATGCCATGGAGGTGGGTCCGCTCGCGCGCATGCTGGTCGGCTTTGCCAGCGGGCACGAGGAGATCCGCGAAGCGGTGACCGAGACGCTGGCTGCGCTGAAGGCACCCGCCACCGTGCTCTTCTCGACGCTCGGACGCACAGCGGCCCGCGGCATCGAAACGCGCCTGATCGCCCGGTGGGCCACGGAGTTCTACGGGCAGCTCCTCGCCAACATTCGCAACGGCGACACGCGGACCTTTACCAAGGAAAAGTGGGAGCCGGCCACCTGGCCCGCGCTGGCGCGGGGAGTGGGCGCCTCCGAGGCGCCACGCGGTGCGCTCGCGCACTGGATCGTCATCAAGGGTGGCCAGATTGAGAACTACCAGCTCGTCGTTCCGACCACGTGGAACGCCTCGCCGCGCGACGGCAAGGGGCAGCGCTCGCCGTACGAAGCTTCGCTGATCGGCACGCCGGTGCATGATCCCACGCAGCCGCTCGAGATCCTGCGCACGGTTCATTCGTTCGATCCGTGCCTGGCCTGCGCCGTCCACCTCTACGATGACCGGGGCGCCAAGGTCGGCGAGGCCTCCACCGCCCCGGTGCTCTGAAAGGAGGCATGCCCATGACTCCGCAAGCATCCCCGGCCGGCCTTTCCCCGGCGGTGCCCGTCTTCAAGCGGGTCTACGTCTGGGAGCTGCCGGTGCGCCTGTACCATTGGCTGAATGCCCTGTGCGTCCTGGTGCTCACGATCACCGGCATTCTCATCGCCCATCCGCCGGCGATCGCGAGCGCGAGCGAGGCGTCATTCAGCTATTGGTTCGGCGTCAACCGTTTCATCCATTTCGCGACGGCCTACGTGTTTTTGTTCAACTTCGCGTTCCGCATCTACTGGGGCTTTGTCGGCAACCAGTATTCGGACTGGCGGAATTTCCTGCCCCTGCGGCGCGCGCAGTTCCGGCAGGTGCGCTCCGTGCTCCGGGTCGACGTCCTTCAGGCGACGAACAAGCCCATCGAGGCTGTCGGCCACAACGCCCTCGCGTACTTCACCTACTTCGCGATGTTCCTGGTCTTTCTCTTCCAGGTCGTCAGCGGCTTCGCGATGTACGCCTCGATGAGCAAATCCTGGTTCCCACAGCTCTTCACCTGGGCGGTGCCGCTCTTCGGCGGCGACTACGGACTGCGGCAGTGGCACTACATGGCGATGTGGTTCTTCGTGGTTTTCACGATCGTCCACGTTTACCTCGTGTTTTACCACGACTATGTCGAGGGGCACGGGGTGATGTCGTCAATGGTCGGAGGATGGAAGTTCGTTCGTCCCGAAGCGCTGAAAGGCAACGGCAAGTCCTGGTTCCCGCTGACGCCGCGGCCGCCGCGGGCCGCCGCGAAGTCGCCACCCCATTGACCCCGCATGGTTGTTCCCGTCCAGCAGGGTGGGCAGACGGCTCCGGTTTGGCCGGCGCTGGCGCCGGCCGACGTGCTCGTGCTCGGCGTAGGCAACCTGCTCGTGGGGGACGAAGGAGTGGGGGTGCACGCGTTGCGCGCCCTGGAGGAGGAGACGTGGCCGCCCCACGTGCGCCTCGTGGACGGCGGAACCGGCGGGCTGCACCTCCTTGAACTGCTCCGCAGTCACGCGCGCATCGTTCTCATCGACGCGACGCGCGACGGCGCTCCGGTGGGCACGGTCACGCAATTCCGCGCCCGGGTCGCCGCGGACTTTCCCCCCGCGCTCGGGGCGCACGACATCGGGTTGCGTGATCTGATCGCGGCGGCCGCGCTGCTCGGGCCGCTGCCAGAAATCGACGTCATCACGGTGTCCGTCGCCGAGTTGAAGCCGATGACGATGGACCTGTCCCCGCCGGTGGCGGCGGCCCTGCCGGCAGTCACACGCTGCGTGCGGGCTCTCGTCGGCTGACGGGCGACTTGGGCCGCCCACGGCGCGTTGGGTCCCGGGTCGAAACGATCCCCGCTTCGCAGATCGCTGAGCGGATCGCCGGTACGCCGGCACCGCCCGAAATCCGTCAGGTTGACTTAGACCCCCGAGTCTCAGAAGCAAGACGGACAGGATAGACTTCGACCATGCACATTCCCGACGGATTCCTCGACGCAAAGACGGCGGTGGCAAGCGGAGGGCTGGCGGTGGCGGGGATCGGCATCGCCCTCCACTCGGTGCGCCGCGCGGCCGCAGCCCGTCGGGTGCCCCTGATCGGTCTCGCCGCGGCGTTTGTCTTCGCCGCGCAAATGCTCAACTTCCCGGTGGCAGGAGGAACCTCCGGGCATTTGATCGGCGCCATCCTTGTGGCGGTCCTGCTCGGCCCCAGCGGCGCCGTTTTGGCCATGACGGCGGTTTTGGTCGTGCAATGCTTCATGTTCGCGGACGGCGGCGTGACGGCGCTGGGCGCCAACATCTTCAACATGGCGATCGTGGCTCCCGGCGTCGGCTATGTCATCTACGCCGGGGTGTGGCGGGCGGTGGGCGACAGTCTCCGGTCCCGGCTGTTTGCGACCGCTTTCGCCGCGTGGTGCTCCACGGTCGTCGCATCCATTCTCTGCGCGGGGCAGCTCGCGTTTTCCGGCACGGTCGCGTGGCAGGTGGCATTTCCGGCCATGGCCGGGATTCACATGGTGATCGCCCTCGGAGAGGCCGTGATCAGCACGCTGGTCGTTGCTGCGGTGGCAAAGGCACGGCCCGAATTGCTTGCCTTGAGCCGCGAAACGCCCGCCCGGCCTCGCTACACCGAGTTGACGGCCTATGGCCTGCTCGTGTCGCTGGGTCTGGTGGTTTTTGTGGCGCCCTTCGCGTCGGGCTGGCCGGATGGATTGGAAAAGGTCGCGGTGATGCTGGGCTTCGAGCCCAAGGCGGCGGCAACGCCGCTCCTGGCTGCCCCGTTGCCAAACTACACCATTCCCGGTTTTGGATCGGCGATCCCTTCGACAATCGTGGCGGGCGGTGTTGGCACCTTGGTCGCTTTTGTCGTGGCTTATGTCCTCGCTCGCGCGCTCACTCCGCGGGTCGACGCCGCCAATCGGCGCGGCCCCGGAGGCGCATCGTCCCGTGCATAATCTGCTGCTCAATCCCTACCGACACCGGGCCAGCCTGATTCACCGCCTGCCTGCCCCGGTCAAATTGCTAGGCGCGACCGTGTGCGTGCTCGCCACCGTCCTGCTGCCCCGCTCGGCGTGGCCTGCTCATGCCGGAATCGGCGCGGGCCTGCTGGTGGTGGCGTTGTTGTCCTCGGTTCCGCCATGGCATCTGGGCAGGCGCCTCTTGCTCGCCGAGCCGTTCGCCGTCGGGATCGCGCTCCTGGCGCTGCTTCAGGACAACGGCCTGCAGGTGTTTCTGGCCATGCTCGCCAAGAGCACGCTCTGCCTGTTCTGCATCATTCTCCTGAATTCCACCACTCGCTTCACCGATTTGCTGCGGGTATTTCGGCGGCTGCGAGTGCCCGCGCTGCTGGTCGTCACGCTCGCGCTCATGCACCGCTATTTGTTTGTGTTGTTTGAGGAAACGGGGCGCCTGCTCCGCGCGCGACGCAGCCGCACGTTCACGACCGGGCGACGCCATGCCTGGCGCCTGACGGCAACCGTCGCGGCACAGTTGTTTGTCCGGACCTCGGAGCGCGCCGAGCGGGTCTATGCGGCCATGTGTGCGCGGGGGTGGAAGCCATGAACGCGCTGGAAGTCCAACATCTGAGCTACCGTTATCCCGACCATTCCGAGGCCTTGCGCGATGTGTCATTGTCCGTCGCCGAAGGCGAACGCGTTGGGCTGATCGGTCCAAATGGGGCGGGCAAATCGACGCTGTTGCTGCACCTCAACGGGCTGTTGCCGGAGCATCCGCAAGGAGCGCCCGCCGTCCACGTGTTTGGGACTCCGGTCGTTGAGCCGCACCTGCCCGCCATTCGCGCCCAGGTCGGTCTCCTCTTCCAGGACCCGGACGACCAGCTATTCTGCCCCACCGTGTGGGAGGATGTCGCGTTCGGTCCTCAACAATTGGGCATGCGTGAGCCGGAATTGTCCGCCTCCATTGTCCGGGCCTTGGGTCAGGTCGGCCTTTCGCGGCTGGAGGAGCGCATGCCGCATCATCTGAGTCGGGGCGAGAAGCGGCGCGTGTGTCTGGCCGGCCTGCTGGCCTGCCAGGCCCGCCTGCTCGCGCTGGATGAGCCGACCAGCGACTTGGACCCTCGGGGGCGGCGCGAACTCAAAGCGCTGCTTGGCATCCTGCCGGTCACGATGGTGATCGCCACGCACGACCTCGAATTGGTCGTCGAGATCTGCCCGCGCGTGATCGTGCTCGATCAAGGGACCGTGGTCGCCCAAGGGCCGACCGTGGAGCTGTTGAATAATGAGGCCCTGATGTTATCTCACGGCTTGGAGCGTCCGCACCTCCTGCGCCATCGGCATCCCCATTGACGGCGAATCGCGGCTTTCGCTTCCTATGTTGGCCGGCCGCGCGATCCAGGTGTCCGGCCGCAGATTTTCCTACGGCAATACTCTTCTTGCTGACGCGAATCGCCGGATTCCGGTTCACTCATCACGAACGGTCTGGCAATCGGGGCCCCATCGGTGGGGTCACCGGGTCGTGCGATTGAGCGCCAGCTGCCGTTCGTGGGCGATCACGTCGGCGAGCGTGGTGCGGCGCAGGGTGGATTCGATCTGCGACCGGGCCTCTTTCCAGAATTCATGCGCGGGGCAGGCGCGTTCATCGCTGCAGGTGACGAGCCCGAGCAGGCATCGCCCCAACCACTGGCGCGCCTCCAGCGCTTCGCTGATCTGGAGCAGCGTGATTTCGCCGGGCGGGCGGGCCAGCAGCACGCCACCGCGCTTGCCCCGCATGCTCCGCACCAGCCCGGCGGCCACCAACTCGGGCATGCGCTTGGCCAGATAAGCATAGGGCACGTGCGCTTTCCGGGCGATTTCCCGGAGGCCGGCCGGCTGACCTCCGGGCAGGTCCAGATGTGACATCGCGGCAATCGCGTAACCCGTGGTCTTGGCCAGACTCAGCATGGAGCGATACGATGGGGGAGGGAGAATCCAGGGTCAATCGCAGGGATCCCTTCGCCTGGCAGACCCGCGCAAAAGTCGGCTGGCGGCTTGTCAGCCCACCCGGGGCGGCTAGGCTGGGGCTGTGGCCGACCCCGCTCCCAACCCTGCGAATTACAGTTGCCCTGCACCGCTGACCGGCCACGCGGAGATCCAGATTGCGCACGGCGGCGGCGGGCGGCTGACCCAGCAGTTGATCGAGCGCATCTTCGGGCCGGCCTTCAACAATCCGGCCCTCAACGCGCGCCATGATGGCGCGGTACTCGCCGCGCCTGCCGGCGCGCGGCTCGCGTTCACGACGGATTCGCATGTGGTCAGCCCGCTGTTTTTCCCGGGCGGCGACATCGGCCGGCTCGCGGTCTACGGCACGGTCAACGACCTTGCCATGTGCGGCGCGCAGCCGCGCTGGCTGAGCGCTGGTTTCATTCTGGAGGAGGGGCTGCCGATGGCGACGTTGGAGCGTGTCGTGGCGTCGATGGCGGAGGCGGCGCGAACGGTGGGAGTGCAGATTATCACGGGCGACACGAAAGTCGTCGAGCGCGGCAAGGGTGATGGTCTGTACATCAACACCGCAGGCGTGGGCACGATCGAGCACGCGCAGGTCATCGCCCCGGTGTCCGTGCGGCCCGGCGACGTCGTGCTGCTGAGCGGCGACATCGGGCGCCACGGCATGGCGATTCTCGCGCAGCGCGAGGGCCTCGCGTTCGAATCGCCGATCGAGAGCGACTGCGCGCCGCTCTGGCCGGCGGTGGAGGCGTTGCTGGCGGCCGGCGTGGACCTGCACTGCCTGCGCGACCTCACGCGCGGCGGGCTCGCCACCGCGGTGATTGAGATCGCCGAGACGGCCGGGCTGGCGGCGGCGCTGGAGGAGAAGGCCGTGCCGGTGTGCGAGCCGGTGCGTGGCGCCTGCGAAATTCTTGGACTCGACCCCCTCTATGTCGCGAATGAAGGCCGTTTGATCGCCATCGTTCCGGCCGCACAGGTGGAGGCAGCGCTAGCGGTTTTGGCTCGCGCGGCGCCGGGCGGACCACCCGCGCGCATCGGCGAAGTGCGCGCCGGCCCGGCGGGCGAAGTCACGCTGCGCGGCGTGGTGGGCGTCGAGCGCATCCTCGACCGCCTGAGCGGCGAGCAGCTGCCGCGGATTTGCTGAGGCGCGCTGCGCGCCTATGTCGTGGTGGCGACGGCGGCGGGCGCCGTTTTCCGCAGCCGGTAGCGGTAATAGGCGGCGCACGCGCCTTCGCTCGACACCATGGGCGCGCCGAGCGGATGCTCCGGCGTGCAGCGGGTGCCGAACGCCGGGCACTCGTGCGGTTTTTTCACGCCGCGCATGATCAGACCGCTGATGCATTCGGTCGACTCCGGCGGCGCATCGCCGGCCACTCCGAACCGCCGGGCCGCGTCGAATTCCACGAATTCCGGACGGAGCGCGAAACCGCTGCGGGGAATACGACCGATGCCGCGCCAGTTGCGATCGACCGTCAGGAAAACCTCCCGCATGACCTGCTGGGCGTGCACATTTCCTTCGGGCCGGACGGCGCGGGCATAGGCGTTCGCGACCTCGCTCCGGCCGGCCTCCAACTGCTCAATGCAGACCAGCACGCCCTGCAGAATATCCACCGGCTCGAAACCCGTCACCACGATCGGCACGCGGAAGCGCGCCGCGAGCGGGCCGTATTCGGCGGTGCCCATCACCGTGCAGACGTGTCCGGCGGCGAGGAAGCCCTGCACGCGGTTGTCCGGCGCGGAAAGGATGGCCTCGATGGCCGGGGGCACCAGCACGTGGGAAACCAGCAGGGAAAAGTTGCGCAGCCCGAGACGGCGCGCGTGCACCACCGCCATCGCATTGGCGGGCGCCGTGGTCTCGAAGCCGACGGCAAAAAAGACCACCTCGCGATCGCGCTGCTGCGCGGCCAACGTCACGGCATCCAGCGGCGAGTAAACCATGCGGACGTCGCCGCCGCGCGCCCGCGCGGTCAGCAAGTCAACGCCCGTGCCCGGCACGCGCAGCATGTCGCCAAAGGAGCAGACGGTCACCCCGGGACGCACCGCGAGCGCGACCGCGGCATCGATCAACTCGACCGGCGTCACGCAGACCGGGCAGCCCGGGCCGTGCACCAGGGTGATTTTCTTCGGGAGCAGTTCGTCGAGGCCGAACTTGACAATGCTGTGGGTCTGCCCGCCGCAAATCTCCATGATGGTCCACGGCCGCGTGACACGGCGCGCAATCGCCGCGGCCAACTGCCGGGTCGCCGCAGCCTCGCGGAACTCGTCGACAAACTTCATGGCGGCGCGACCGGTGGCGGTGTCGCCAGGTCCGCCAGTTCACCCATCTCCTTTAGGTAGGTGAACACCTCGGCCGCCTCATGCTCGTCGACGACGCTCAGCGCCATGCCGACATGCACCAGCACGTAGTCGTCGACTTTGGCCTCCGGCACGCACGCCAGGCTCACTTGTTTGACGATGCCACCGAAACTGACGCGGCCGGTGCGAAAGTAAGGATCCTCACCGGCAATATCGAGAATCTTTCCAGGAACGGCGAGACACATGGCGTGGGCGGGTTTTGCTGCAGAAGGTATGGCCGGCTCCAACTGCAGCAACTGCAAACGCCCGATTTCCCTCGGTCAGCCCGTGTCGGATGGCCGGCCCTGGCCGGCGGGCAACCGCCTGGATCATGCCGCCGCCGGCTTATCCGGGAGAAACCGGAAATAGCTGAAATCGGCGTGGCCCTCTTTCTCGCCCCCTCCGTTGGTGCCCAGCGCGAAGAGGCCGACTTTGGCGCCGATCCAGCCGCCTTCGCGTGCCTGGAACGTTTTCTCCAACGTCCTGAACGGTCCGTCCGGAGAGGCGAAGCCAAAGGTGCATTTGGCCGTTTCGTCGACCGTGACGCGAAGACGTATCTCGCCCGCCGGCGCGCTCGTACTGAAATACGTCTCGCCCTTGATCTGGAGCACGAGGTGGTCGCCCTCGGGCGCATGCAGCAGCGCCAGCGAAGCGTGCGCACCGCCGCCCACGACCACCAGGCCGGCCGCGTCCCCGGGCCTGGCCGGATGGAAATCGAGCGCGGTCTCAACCGCGAACCACCGCGCGGGGAATTTCTGCTGCAGCAGATTGGGCGCCTTGCCCAGATCGCCGCCGGCTGGGGCGGGTCGCGGGAGGAGCCGGAGGTAGCCCGGGCGTGCCGCCAGCGAACACCACGAATCCTCATGGTTGGCCTGCCATTGCCACTGGAGTCCGAGCTTGGGTCCGTCGAACTCGTCGCTGGTCTGCGGCGTGGCGATTGAGGTGCCCGCTGCCACGGCGGGCTTGCGCCAGGTGGCCACCGGCTCGCCGACGCCGTTCCCATCGTAATCCACCCCCATGAGCGGCCAGTCATCCTGCCATTTGACCGGCTGCAGATGCGTGACGCGGCCGAACGGGCCGGCATCCTGAAAATGCACGAACCACCATTCGCCGTTGGGCAGATCGATGAGGGCGCCCTGGTGCGGGCCGTTGATCTTCGTGGAGCCATGTTCGAGCACGATCTTCTCTTCGTAG
>JBGOXZ010000016.1:0-17478 GCA_041479395.1 Opitutaceae bacterium | reverse complement strand
CTTCCATGGCGGTGTCGGAGCGCCGGTCATCGGCGCGGCTGCCGCGCTCGGCCACGCGGGCGGCGGCGACCTCCTGAATGATCTCCGGCAGCGTGCTGGCCGTCGATTCCACCGCGCCGGTGCACGTCATGTCGCCCACGGTGCGAAAACGGACGCGCTTCGTCTCATAGCTCTCACCCTTGAGCAAGGTGAGATGGGGTGATTTCGCCAGCAGCACACCCCCGCGGTTCACGACCTCGCGCTGGTGGGAGAAGTAGAGCGACGGGATGGCAAGGCTCTCCTTCGCGATGTACTGCCATACGTCCATTTCGGTCCAATTGCTGAGCGGAAACACCCGGAAGTGCTCGCCGTGGTGCCGGCGGCCGTTGAACAGGTTCCACAGCTCCGGGCGCTGGTTCTTCGGATCCCACTGGCCGAATTCGTCGCGGTGCGAGAAGAAACGCTCTTTGGCCCGCGCCTTTTCCTCATCGCGGCGGGCGCCGCCGAGCGCGGCGTCAAACTTGCCCTCCTCGATCGCGTCGAGCAGGGTCACGGTTTGGGCGGCGTTGCGGCTGGGGTTGGGCCCCTTCTCCTCGGCGGCCCGGCCGGCTTGAATGGAGTCCGCCACCCGCCGCACGATGAGGCGCGCAGGCATCCGGCGGGCAAGCGCATCGCGGAATTCCAGGGTCTCCGGAAAATTGTGCCCGGTGTCGATGTGCAGGAGCGGAAACGGGAATTGCCCCGGCCAGAACGCCTTCTGCGCCAGCCGCACCATGACCAGGGAATCCTTGCCCCCGGAGAACATCAGCACCGGCCGCTCGAATTGCGCCGCGACTTCGCGCAGGACGAACACGGCTTCGTGTTCGAGCTGGGCAAGGTGCGTGATGTTATAGGAACTCATGCGGGGAATTCTGGAGTGTGGCGCAGGCGCTGGAACGCGGTTCACTCGGCCTGGAGCCGGAGCCGCGGGCGCACGAACAGGTAAAGTCGCTCCAGCGATTGCTCAACCAACTCGCGTTCGGTGTTGACCACAAAGTCGGCGTGCTCGGGCGGTTCGAAGGCGGCATCATGGCCGGTGAATTGTTTGATCTCGCCACGACCTGCTCCGGCATAGAGGCCTTTCGGGTCGCGCCGGGCGCAGGTCTCCAACGCCGCCTCCACGTACACTTCGATGAAATCGCCCGTGCCCACGATGCTGCGCGCCAGCTCGCGCAGGGCCCGCGTCGGCGTGATGAAAGCGCTGATCACGATGATCCCGGCCTGCACGAACATCTTCGAAACCTCGGCGACGCGGCGGATGTTTTCGCGGCGATCAGCGTCGCTGAAGCCGAGATCGCGATTCAGGCCAGAGCGCACATTGTCGCCATCGAGCAAATGCGTGGTGAAGCCTTCTGCATGCAGGCGTCGTTCCAACGCGGCGGCGAGCGTGCTCTTGCCCGATCCGGGAAGTCCGCAAAGCCACAGCACCCGCGCCTGCTGCCGCAGCATCGTCTCTTTGTCACGGCGCGCCAGAACCCGGTCGAAGACGGGATGGATGTTCTCGGGCATGTCGGCCATAAGTTTGGTTTGTGGCGTAAAAAGCTCAGTTATAGCCGGCTCCTCGATTGCTGAGTCAATCAATCTTTTGCGGCCAACGCATGCCCCGGGCCGGTCTCCGCCACCGCATATCGCTTGGTCTCAGGAACCTTCAAGGCTCCCTCCAAGTCCCGGATCCGGCCCAGCACAAGCGTGGCCATGGCTTTTTCATCACTCGGCGGCAGCGTGGGATGAAGTCGGCGCAGCCAGTCATAGGCCTCCTGCTTTCGTCCAAGGCGCTGCAAGAGCTCGGCGTAGATGCGGGCGGCATAGTAGGGCGCCCCGCGCGATTCAGCCGCTGTTCGGTACCAACCGGCCGCGGAGGCAACATCGCCCCGGCAGTTCAAGTGGATGTTCGCGATTTCAACGCACAAAGCCGCGCTGTCCGGATGATGACGCCGTGCCTCCGCCAGAAGCCGCAGCGCAGCCTCCGCCTGCTCGTCCACGATGCGTTTGCGCACCTCGGTGGGTGCGGCGCCTCGGCGCCCGACCGATTCCAGACGCCATTGCGTCATGTCGTAGGCGATGATGCGCGCCCCGTTCAGCCAGAAGTACAGGGGACGTTCGTCGATCGTGGTGACGAGACGGATCATCATCTGCGCGGCCGGCGGGTCACACGCCGCCCACGCCACATAAGCTTTCAGCCAGAGCAGATCGGCCGCCAAGGCGCGGAATCCTCCCAGCACTGCCATGCTCATGCCCGATTCCACCATCGCACGCATGTTCTCGGCACGCACCAGCCCTTCCGGCCAGTCCGCCGCCTTCCGCACCGCATCTTCCAGCGGCCGCAGCGCCGCGCCTGCGCTCAACAGAACCGACGACACGACCACGGCGAGTCTGACCCTACAGTTTACGATGACGGAAACAATAGACGGCCAGCCCGCTGAACACAGTCATATACGCCAGCGCGTATGACGCGAGTCCGCCGATCACGCCGACGGACAGGTTTTCCCCCGCGGCCACCTTCTCGGCGACATTGAACAGTTGAAAGTCGGGCAGAACCAGCCCGAGCAGCCACACGCCACCGCGCGCCCAACCTGATTCCACCACCCCGTAGAAGTCGCGCGCCAGATACTGCAGCTGGCAGGCGACCAGCGCGAAGAACCCGGCCATCATGGCAAACAGGCTGCTGCGCGCATAACTGGCCACGAACAGAGTCAGCGCGGCCAGCACGCCGAGCTTGAGCCATTGCGCCAGCCCGCACAAAGCCAGCGCGGCATAGGCCGCCTTCCGGCCAGCCTCGAAGGCGTCGGGATGCGCCGCCATCAACCCGGTCTCGCGCCACGCGATCAAACCCGCCAGCAGCGCGGTCATGGCGGTGCAGAAGACCAGCAGCAGAAGCAGCACGCCGCCGAGTTTCCCGATGATGAATTCCGCGCGCCAGACGGGCTTCGCCAGGACGGTGAGCACCGTCCGGCGCTCGATGTCGCCGCAGAAGAGCTGGGCTGGCGCCACGATCGCCAGGATTGCGCCAAAGAAGGTCACTGCCCCGAAGCCCACATCCTCGAGAAACTTCAACTCGGACGAGCCAAAGTGAAAGTCCCGGAAAAACAACGCTCCGCCCACCATGGTTGCCGCGACCATGATCAAGACCACCAGCAGCCGCTGTCGCACCGCTTCCCGGAAGGTGTTGCCGGCAATCAGTGCCACCCGCACCGGGGAGAACGCCACGCGCTTCATGATTTCCCGGCTCCTGCTGGTTCGCCGCGACCGACCTTATCCCAAATGACCCGGTCCAGCGCCGTTCGCGGCGTCTCCACGCCATGGAATCCCACGCCGTGCGCCTGCAGCCAGTCGCGCAATTCCCCGAGCGTGCCGTCCGGCAGCGGATCGACCAGCAGGGCCGCCTGACCGCGCCGCCGCGTGAGCTCCGCCACGGAGCCCTGCAAGACCAGGCGGCCGCGGTCGAGCAGGACGACGCGATCGCAAAGGTCCTCAACCTGTCCGGCCAGATGCGAGCTCAGCACCACGGTCCCGCCCCGCATCTTGAGCCGGCGGATCATCGTGCTGATCTCAGCCGCTCCGCTGGGATCGATGCCGCAGGTCGGCTCATCGAGAATCACCAGTCGCGGATCCAAGACCAGCGCCTGGGCCAGCCCGATGCGCTGCCGCATTCCTTTTGAATAGGTCCCCACGCGACGATGCATGGCTTCGCCCAGTCCGACCCGGGCGATCACCTCCTCCACGCGTTCTTTGACCGCGGCGCGCGCCATGCCACCCAGCCGCGCGTGGAAGCACACCAGTTCAAATCCGGTCAGATGCGGAGAGAAATCCGGCGCCTCCGGCAGGAAGCCCACTCCCTGACGGGCCTCGACGCGGTCACTGGGCACCCCAAATACCCGGCATTGACCCGCCGTCGGCGCCAGCAGGCCGAGAATGATCTTCAGCAGCGTGCTCTTGCCCGAACCATTCGGCCCCAGCAGTCCCACGACCTCGCCCTCGTGGATCCGCAGCGTGACACCGTCGAGCGCACGCACCTTCGCGCCGCGCCAGTCCGGCGCGAAATCCCTGGTGAGGCCGTCAATTTCGATCGCATGCACGACGATCTCAGCGGATGGTGAACCCGCTGAATTGCGGCGGCCGGCGCCGACTCGCGCGCTCCACCTTGCGGATATAGCCGTGCATGCGCTCCTCGATGGCGGCGATGAAATCGCCCACCTCGCGCTCGTCACCTTCCAGCTCGAAGCAGACGCGGCCATCGAACAGATTCTCCACGTAACCGGCGACCTCGAATTCCCGGGCGATCTGCAGGGCGGTGTACCGGAAACCCACGCCCTGCACCCGTCCGGAGAAACAAACGGTTTCGTGATGGATCTCGTTCGCAGCCGACATGCGCTCAGTTTTGCCAACTTGCCGCTTTTTCATCAATCCGCAAATTTGCCCGATATTCCCCGGGCGGCCGCCCGCCGGCTTTTTCATTGCATTTCACTCCCCTCCACCCACACTGCGCGACCGGGCAAAAACCTGGCAGCGATGAGTGAATTTGACTCCGAAGGCTTTTTCGAAAACGACTGGGATGAGTGCGGGGATCTGGCGTGGAATGAATTCGACTGGGAGCGATACCTGCGGGAGCAGGACGACACGCTGCATTGCTATCTCGCTCATTACGAGAGACTGAAGGACCATCCCGAGCGGATTGACGAGGTTGCTCATTTCATGGGTTGGGACGACGGACTGCGGAGCGGCGAGGCGGATTTAGCCGGCAGCGATGCGGACACCGAACAGGTCGACGCTCCGCCGTCCGCCGGCAATTATCCCATCGAACCCTACACGCTCCACAAGAATCCGGTATTCATCGCCACCAAGGCCATTTACCTCAGCTTGAAACGCAGCTGGGAGCGGGTGGCGGGCGACGACGCCAAGATCGACCAGCCGCTGGCGTTCGCGGTTCATACCAGCCTTTATCGAGGCGAGGAGCACGCCATCCTCGGCGTGCAGGCGCTCGACCTGGGTGACTACGCGATGGCCGTGAGTCTCTTCAAGCGGGCCCTGCAGGAGTTGAACCGCTCCCTCGCCCTGGCGGGCGAGCCCGCGCCCACGGCGAGCCGCCATTTTGCCGCCTGGAGAGACGACGCCCTGCCCCGCCTTTTCGATCTCCGCGAGATCTGGCTCCGTGTCATGAGCGAGTGCCGGCAGGAGCTCGGGCGCCGCGTCGACGACGAAGGGTGACGGCTGCGGCGCGGTTTTCGAAAAGAGCCTTGCACTCCCGCTGAGGCGCCGCTTGCCTTCCAAGCCGTTTCCCGGAGAGATGGCCGAGTGGCTTAAGGCAGCGGTTTGCTAAACCGTTGATGGGGTTAAACCCATCCGAGGGTTCGAATCCCTCTCTCTCCGCCAGCCGATTTGACTAGGACGCTTCGCGGGCGCACCACAGTCACGCGCCACGCCGTGCGCGGGCTCGATCGACCATAGTTCCTGAAGGCTGACAGCGAATCGCTTACCTAGCGCGGAGAAGAAGGACAGGCACGCTGACGTTGTGCCGCACTCGTCGGGAGGTTGACCCGAGAAACAGGTCAGCCAGGAAACGGTGCCCGTGAGTACTCATCGCCACCAAGTCGCAGCTCTTTTCCCCAACCCATTTGACGATTTGTTCGCCCGGTTCGCCGAAAGCCAATTCGGCCTCGGTCGGGATGCCCGCGGATTGAAACTCGACTCGCAGACTCTGCAGATACGCCGTGTCTTCGGCGATCTCGGGGCTGACCGCGTCGGCTCCATAGGTTCGTGCCGCCCAGCCGTCGGCCACGTGAAGCAATACGACCCGGCTGTGCAGAAGGTTCGCGAGCTTTTTGATGTGCTCAACGATTGCCCGGTCGGTCGGGGTGCCGTCCAACGTTACGAGAATGGTTTTGTACATGCGTCATCCTTTCCTGCCATTCGGCCTTCATGCACCCGCGATGACATGCCATGCCGATTTTAGCGAGTCCGGTAGTCCCCAGATGTCCAAGGCGGTAATCAATAGAGCACTTCCCCAACCGGCCACCAGCAGAAACCAGCCGTTTTTCCATGCTCCCATCTTCTTACGGGAACTGGTGAAATGCAGAAGTGGAAACATGGCGAACGGGAGCTGCAGGGCCAACACTACCTGGCTGAGCGTCAGCAGATCATTCACGCTGCTGTCGCCGCGAATCCCGATAATGAGGACCGCCGGGATGATGGCGAGCAGCCGGGTGATGAGCCGCCGCAACCAAGGTTTGATCCTCCAGTGCATGAAGCCTTCCATCACCACCTGCCCGGCCAGCGTGCCGGTGACGGTGCTGGCTTGTCCGCTCGCAAGGAGCGCCACCGCAAACAATGTGCTCGCAACGGCCGTTCCCAACAGTGGTGCGAGCGTCAGATACGCAATGCGAATCCAATCGCTGCCGGGGCTGAACGTGACGACCTGGTCGCCAGCCACCGTTACGCTGGTCTTGCCGTAGAAAACCATCGCCGCCAGCACCATGATGGCCGCGTTGACGAAGAAGGCAATGGTCAGGGCCGTGGTTGAGTCAATGGTGTTGAACCGAATGGCACTGCGTATGGACGCTTCGTCTTTTTGGAGCTTGCGGCTTTGTACCAGAGCCGAGTGCAGATACAGGTTGTGGGGCATGACGGTGGCCCCGATGATGCCGATAGCCACGTAAATCATCCCCGATTGACGAAAGCCCGGGGTTGCCAGGGCACGCCCCATCTCCCAGAAGCTGAGTTGGGTCTGCGGGAGAACGAAAATCTCAATAAAATAGCACGTGGCGATCGTAGCCACCAGCACCAGAATCACCGCCTCGATGATCCGCATGCCGAACCGCTGCAGGCCCAAGAGCAGCAACACGTCCAATCCCGTGATGATGACCGCCCAGAGTAGCGGAATATGGAACAGGAGGTTGATGGCGACGGCGCTGCCGAGCACCTCTGCCAAGTCACAGGCACCGATGGCGAGTTCGCAGAACAACCAGTTGGGCCAGCGAGTCCAACGCGGGTACCAGTCGCGGCAGCATTGGGCGAGGTCCTTTCCCGTCACCACGCCCAGACGAGAGGAGATGACCTGCATGAAGATAGCCATCAAACTGGCGAGGCCGACTACCCACAGGAGGGCGTATTTGAACTGCGCCCCGCCCGCCAGATCGGTGCCCCAGTTGCCCGGGTCCATGTAGCCGACGCTGATGAGAATGGCCGGTCCGACGAACGCCCGCCATTGCTGCCAGAAGCCGGCTTGGTGGGGGGGCACGTCCACGCTGCCGTGGATCCCTTCAAGCGACAGGTGGCTGGCGGACGGTGGCGCGGCAGGCGTGATGTCGACCGATTTTTTTGGCCTTGTCTCCAATATGTAGCCATGGCTACAAGCAGGCTGTCGGGTTGTCAAGAGGCTTCCCTTTTTCTGCCGTTGGCGTATGAATCGCTCCGTGGCCAGGTCAGCCCAAACCCGTCCCGCCCAGCACAAGGTCAGTCTCCAGCGTACCCGGGAGGAAAACGCCCAGGAGACCGCCCAGGACTACGTGGAGATGATCGCCGAGCTCATTGCCGCGACGGGGGAGGCGCGAGTGACTGATCTCGCCCGTCGGCTGGGCGTAACGCACGTCACGGTCAACCGGACTATTCAGCGCCTCCAACGAAATGGCCTGGTCACCGCCCTTCCCTATCGTTCCATTTTCCTCACTGACGCCGGGCGGAAGCTCTCGGAGGAATCGCACCGCCGTCATGAAATCGTCGGCGCCTTCCTCAAGTCGCTCGGCGTGCCGGACGCCATCGCCCACGCGGATGCCGAGGGCATGGAGCATCACGTCAGCAAGGAAACCCTCGCCGCGTTCGTCAAACACCTCGCGCGCCGCGGCTGACCGCCGGGAGAAGGGAGAAACCCCGGCGGGGATGATGAGGCCAACTTCGGCCTTGTCTCGTCCTGCCCCGGGTCACCACACTGCCGCGCGATGTCGAAATCGTTCGCCCGGGTCGTGCTTGTCGTCACGACGGCGTTTTTCGCCGTGTTCTTCCTGTGGCCGGTCGGGCAAATCCTCAAGGGCGCTTTCTTCGACGCCGATGGGCACCCCACCCTGGCCTACCTGGTCGCGCTGCTCGCCAATCCCATCTATCTCGGCGGCCTGAAGAACTCCTTCCTGCTCGCCGTCGCCACGACGGCCCTCGCCCTGCTCATCGCCGTGCCGCTCGCTTTCATCTCGGATCGCTATCGTTATCCTGCCAAAGGCCTGCTGGCCTCGCTGGTCCTGATTCCGATGATCCTGCCGCCGTTCGTCGGGGCCATCGGCATCAAACAGATCTTCGGACAATACGGCGCGTGCAACGCCCTGCTCATCGCCTTGGGGCTGCGCCCGTCCGGCTGGACCTTTGACTGGTTCGCGGCCAACCGCTTCTGGGGCGTCGCCATCGTGGAGGCGCTCAGCCTCTACCCCCTCATCTACCTCAACGCCGTCGCCGCGCTGGCGAACATCGACCCGGCGATGGAGGAGGCCGCCGAGAATCTGGGCTGCACGGTTTGGCGACGCTTCTGGCGGATCACCCTCCCGCTCATGAGGCCCGGCCTCTTCGCCGGCTCGACCATCGTCTTCATCTGGACGTTCACCGAACTCGGCGTGCCCCTCATCTTCGACTATACCCGCGTCATGCCGGTGCAGATTTATCATGGGCTGAAGGACATTGGCGACAATCCCTTCCCCTACGCCCTCGTGGTCATCATGCTGGCAAGCACCGTGCTGCTGTATGCCCTCGGCAAGGGTTTGTTCGGCCGGGCGGGCCACGCCATGATGGCCAAGGCTACGAGCACCGGCGGGCCGAGACCCCTGCCGCCCCTGCGCGCGTGCCTCTGCACCGCCATCTTCGCCGGGGTGACGCTGGTTGCGATTCTGCCCCATCTCGGCGTGGTCCTCGTCGCCTTTGCCAGCGACTGGCACGCCACGGTGCTGCCTCACCACTTCACGCTCGACAATTTCCGGACGGCGCTCGGGCACGATCTCACCGTTCCCGCGATCGCCAACAGCCTCAAGTATTCCAGCTTCTCCACCGTCATCGACCTCGTGCTCGGCATCGCCATCGCCTACGTGGTCGTGCGCACGCGCATTGCCGGCCGGCACGTGCTCGATTTCCTCGCCATGCTGCCCCTGGCCGTGCCCGGCATCGTACTGGCTTTTGGCTTCCTCGCCATGAGCCAGGAGGGGCATCTCCTGGCCTTTCTCAACCCGGTCGACAACCCCACCGTGCTGCTGATCATCGCCTATTCCGTGCGCCGCCTGCCCTACGTGGTGCGCTCGGCCGCGGCGGGTTTCCAGCAGACCAGCGAAACCCTCGAGGAAGCCGCGCAGAGCCTCGGCTGCCCGCCGCTCAAGGCGACCATCAGGATCACGCTGCCGCTGATCACGGCCAACCTCATCGCCGGCGGTCTGCTCGCCTTTGCCTTCGCCATGCTGGAGGTCTCCGACTCGCTCGTCCTCGCGCAGAAACAGGTGTTCTATCCCATCACCAAGGCCATCTTCGAACTGTTCCAGCTGCTCGGTGACGGCCGCTTTCTCGCCTCGGCCCTTGGCGTGTGGGCCATGATCTTCCTCGGCGTGGCCATCGCCGGAATGAGCATTCTGCTCGGCAAGAAGCTCGGCGCGATTTTCCGGGTGTGATGAGCGCCGGACGGCGCCCGGCGGCCTGTCAAGCGGAAGCCCTGAGCTCGTCGTATAAGGCATCCGTCATCCTGAACCAAGTGAAGGATCCAGCGGGACAGCGCCGAAGCGGCTGTTCTGCTGGCCAGCAGAATGTGCTCAGCATGACAGATTGGACCAAGTGGATGCGCCGAGAACCACCCTAAACCCGCTTTGGCCCGTTCTCTCGCACGCGCCAACTGCACCACTACCTCCTTTGCCGCCGGATTACACAGATTCCAGATCAGGCGATTCCACCTGCTGGCTGCTCACCTCTGGCATTTCGGACAGATGAACGACGCGGTGGAACCGGTGCGGATTTTCCGGATGGTGGCGCCGCACGCCGGGCAGGGTTTGCCTTCACGATAGCCGACCTGGAATTTCTTGAAGCCACCGCCCCGGTTGTAGAGATCCTTCTCGAAAGCCAAGCCCCCGAGCCGGGTGGCCGCGGTGAGATTGCCGATGATGGCCCGGTGGAGTGCAGCGCGCTCATTCTCGGTGATTTCAGGAATCGGGCGGTTGGGATGCAGGCGGGCTTTGAAAAGAATGTCCTGGATATAGACGTTGCCGATGCCGGCAACCTGCCGCTGATCCATCAAGAGCGCCTTGATCGATCCGCGCCTGCCCGCCAGCAGGGCGCAGAAGCGGGCGTCGGTGAACTCGGATCGATCCAACGGATCCAGACCGAGGGCGGCCGTCATCTTGTGGCTGGAGAGTTTCCCGTCCGGCAAGGCGTGAGCATAGCCAAACCACCAGAAACGGATCGTCAGGCAGGATCCGCCGGCAAAGTCGATCTTCAGCTGGTAGCGGTCGGGCCGCGGCGCTTCGGGTTCGTGCAACAGGAGATCGCCGCCCATGCCCAGGCTGAGCAAGAGGGTCGCACCGGGGTCGAGGTGGGTGAAAATCCATTTGCCGCGAGATGTGACGCGATCGACGGTCTTGTCGCACAGCAGATTCGCGAATCTGCGCCGCGCCACATTGAGGCACTTGGGCTGTTTCACCTCCACCCTCACGATCTTCCTGCCGCGGAGGGCACGCTGCATCTGTTGAGCGAGGTGATGGATTTCGGGGAGTTCGGGCATGGGAATGATCCTTTCCGAATTAGACGGCGTTCAACGTCGGGGCGAGTTGATCACGCGGTCGGCAATGAGGTAGGGCGCGTTATATATAACACGCCGCGGTTTCCTAGCGCATGGCGTTCGATGGAGTCTACCCAAATCGTTTCAGTTCACAGCCAGCGCGTGAGGCGGGCCGCGGCCGTGCTCAACGCCAGCACACCGACGCCCATGGCCGCGGTGAAGAGAAAGTAGCTTCCGCCCTGGTGCAGGCCGAGCACCGTGATGAGTGCCGGCGAGAAACCGGCGAGAATACGTCCGAGGTTGTAGGCCGCGCCGGACAGCATGGTTCGATATTCGCCAAAGACCTCGTTGAAGAACGCGCCCATCAGACCGAACGGCAGGCCGTTGAGCAGCGGCAGCGCGAGCGCGAAGGCCAGGTTTCGCTGCGGCCACGCGCTGGTCCACGCCCACACCGAGAGCGCGACGAGCGCCGCGGCATAGATGGCGAGGGCGCGCCCCACCCCCAGCCGCCGCACCGCCCACGCCCCCACCAGCATGCCTGGCACCACATTGCACCAGAAGAACACCGTGTAGATGACCGACTGCGGCAGATCCTTGGCGTAAAACACGTTGATGGTGCCGCTGGCGATGGTGAGGCTCGCGATGCCGAAGCACACCGCGAAGGCACCGGCGTTCTTGATCCAAATTTCCCGGAGGTCCACGCAGGAGCCTGCCTGCCCGTTCGACAGCCTCAGGGCCCCGAGCTGTTTCGACAAGCTCAAGGCCCCGAGCGTGTCGAGGGGTATGCGATTGTCCCCCCGCCTCGCGAGCAGGCTCGCTCCTGCAGCACAATCCTCTCCCGCCAGCACACGCCAGCGCACGAGCGACAGCACGGCGATGGGCGCAATCGAAGCGGCGAACAGCCATCGCCAACCCCACGCCGGCAGCAGGCAGATTCTCGCCAAGGCGGCGAGCAGGCCGCCGAGGATGGCGAATTGCAGCAGCGCCGAGAAGCGGTAACGCGTCAACCGGTCCACCCGTTCCGCCAGATACGTATGGCTGATCCCCCACTCCGCGCCCAAGGCCAGCGAGGCGAGCAGCCGGAATCCCAGCACGCTGGCGAAATTCCACGCCACGCTGAGGCCCGCGATCCCGAGCACATAGACGCCGAAAACCGCCAGCATCATCCGACCGCGCCCCAGCCGGTCGGCCAGCGCGCCGAAACCCAGCGCGCCCGCGCCCACCCCCGCGAGTCCGATGAATTGCAGCGTGTTGCTTTCGGCCGGTGTCAGCGCGAAATGCGCGGCGAGCACCTTTTCGAGGTACACGAAGAGGTACAGATCGTAGTAGTCGAAGAGCAACCCGATGAACGCCGTCCAGTAAATGCGTGCGGTGGAGGACTGGCTGCCGGCGTTGCCCATGCAGGACACACGGATGGGCGGTGACCCCGAATGTTGTCAAGCCCCGCCCGCCGACGCTTTCGGGCCGCTCTCTCCTCTCGTCCCGAACGCTCGCCATGGGTTGTCATCCTGAACGAAGTGAAGGATCCACTTGGACGAAGCCGGCAGCGCGCGCGGTGTCCTGCGGGATGCTGCGCTTTTCTGATCATCCCACACTCCCTGCCACGCGCCGCGTGAGGAAGAATGTCATCACCCGCCCTCGCCGTTGGGTGCTCACGACTGACGGCACTCCGGGCGGCGAGTTGCGTTCATTGAGCAGGCGGCAAATTAATCCTTGGAAAAACCGGCCATTCCTCCGGGATGAAACCATGGCCGAGGTCTACTGCTACGGGCATGTCAGCACCGGGAAGGTGTTGCTGCTGAAAGATCGCTATCCACCGCCCGATGGCTACGCCGAGGTGGCCGAGGTTCTGGAGAATCATGCCGGCGAGGCCACGGGCACCGCGCTCGTCCTGGCCCGGTGGGGCATTTCGGTGGCCCTGGAGGGGAACTGGATCGGCGATATTCCAGAATGCCGCCGCACGCTGGATTTCCTCCGGGAACGCGGCGTGGACTGCTCGGGATTGCGCGTGGTGCCCAACTATCCCGGCGTCACCGAGATCGTGATTTCCGATGGAGTCTCCCGCACGGTGTTTGGCCGCTATTGCGACCTGCTCTTCACCACCAGGCAGTGGGATGATCCCGATCCCCGAAAAGTGGCCGCGGCCCGGATTGTCTCCGTGGATCCAACGTTTGGCGAGTCCACGCTGGCCACGGCTCGGCTCGCGGTTTCAATCGGCAAGCCCTTGGTCACCTATGATGCGCCGCATGACTCGGAACTCGCCGCCGGCGCCGCTGCGCTCATCATTTCGGGCGAGTACATCCGAAGGGAATATCCGGCGGCAGCGGATAATGAGGATGAGCGGGCCGGCTTGTTCGCCAGCTATATCGAGCGTTGCCCCGGTCTGGTGGTGTTCACCTCGGGTTCGCAGTCCGTGTGGTGGGGCCTTGGAAGGGCGAAGGCGATCGGGCCGAGTTCCGGAATGTTCACCCCAGACACGGGACTAGGCGGACGCCGCGAGTTGGAGCCATTCCGGGTGAAGGTTGTGGATAGCGCCGGGGCCGGCGACAGTTTCCGCGCCGGAGTCGTGTACGGCATGTTGCAGCGCTGGCCAGCCGCAGAATGCGTGCGGTTTGCCTGTGCGACCGCCGCGCTGATCTGCACCCGTGCTCCCGGCTGCGTGCACCCGCCCACGCTCGACGAGGTGCGGCATCTGCTGTCAGTCAGCCGGTAGATCCACGCGCACCGCCGCCTTCAAACGGTCAAGGCAGCTCTGAACCTGCGCCGCATTCTCGCCTTCAACCAGCAGTCGGATTTTAGGCTCGGTGCCGGAGTAGCGCACGAGGACACGTCCGTGCCCCCCGAGCTCGGACTCCAATGCCCGGGTCGTGGCCTGCACGGTGGGCAGCGATTCCAGCGGTGGTTTCTCCTTGACCGGCAGCGCGAGCGCGAGCTGGGGAAATTTCCGCAACACCCGCCGCAATTCCGACAACGGTTGGGCGGTGAGGAGCATCACCTCGATCACCTTGAGCGCCGCCACGAGCCCATCGCCGGTCGGCGACACTTCCGCGCAGATGACGTGGCCCGACGATTCACCGCCCAGCATGGCACCCTCTGCCCCCATGCATTCACTGACATAGCGATCTCCCACCAAAGTTCGGAGCACCCGACCGCCCGCCGCCTGCACGGCTGCATCCACGCCGAGATTGCTCTGTACGGTCACCACCAGCGTATTCTTCGCCAGCGCGCTCCGGCGCAGCGCATGCACGGCCAGGATCGTCAGAATCTCGTCGCCATCGAGCAAATCGCCGCCCTCGTCGCAAAGCACACAACGGTCGCCGTCACCGTCATGCGCGATGCCCAGCCGGGCGCCCACCTCGCGCACGGTCGCGCAAAGCGCCTCGGGATGCTCGCTGCCCACGCCCGCATTGATGTTGCGTCCGTTGGGCGAATCACCGAGGCCGACCACCGTGGCGCCGAGGGTGCGCAGCACCACGGGGCTGGTGACGCACGTGGCGCCATTGGCGGTGTCCAGCACGATGCGCCAGCCGTTCAGCGGCGCGCTTGGCGCCCCTGCGCTCAGACTTTCCCGGCTAGGCAGGAGGAGCGCCACGGCTTGGATGTAATCGTTGACGGCGTCCGTCCGATGCGGGGGTGGCGCTTCATCCATCTCAATCCCTGCCAAACTGCCGGGCGCCTTCAGTCGTGCCTCGATTTGCAGTTCTTCCCCGTCCGTCAGTTTGACCCCCGCGGGCCCGAAGAACTTGATGCCGTTGTCGGCCGCGGGATTGTGCGATGCGGTGATGACCACGCCGAGGACCGCGCCCTCCGTGCGGACGGCGCGCGCCAGCGCGGGGGTGGGAATGACGCCAAGGCTGACCGGCGCGAATCCCTCGCTGGCGAGTCCCGCCGCCACGGCGGCTTCCAAGGCTGGTCCCGACCATCGCGTATCCCGCCCCGTCAGTACGACCGTCTTCCCAGCTTCCGATGCCCCTTTTCCGCTCGCTCCCAGCCAGCGGCCCGCCGCGGCGCCCAGCTGCCGGGCGAAGGCGGCGTTGGCCACCGGTCCGCCGTAAGGGCCGCGCACGCCGTCGGTGCCGAAATACTTTCGCTTCATGAGCGGTAGAACTCCTTCGTCGCGGAGATCTTGTCCTTCACCGCGCCGCCGAGCAGCAGCTCCCGGGCGCGGGCCATCCCGTCCATGACCCGTGACGTGCGGCCGACGATCCAGAGCGCGACGGCCGTATTGAGCACGATCGTGTCGACGAGGCCCGCCGGCCCCCGGCCGGCGAGGATCGCCTCGACCAGGGCCACATTGGCCGGCACATCGCCGCCGCGGATCTCCGCGAAGGGCGCCTGAGCCAGCCCAAAATCCCCGGCCCGCCAGTGGCCATCGACCGCGGCGAGCCGGCCGAATCCACGCACGCGGTTGACGGTGGCCGTGGTGAGTTCGTCGATGCCGTGACCGTCGTCGATCACGCCGACCACGGCCAGGCCCGCCCGCGCGCCCAGCGTCTCGAGGGTGGCGGCGAGCCGGCCCGCCCAGACCTCCGAGAACGTGCCCAGCAGCACGTGGGCCGGGCGGCCGGGATTGATCAGCGGGCCGATGAAATTGAACACGGTGCGGCGCCCCGGCACGGCGAGCGCCTTGCGCACGGACGCCACGTGCTTGAACGCCGGGTGATAGTTGGGGGCGAAGAAGAACACGAACCCCAACTCCTGCATCGCGCGGCGCAGCTTTTCCGGCGGCGCGGCCAGATCGATCCCCAGCGCGGCCAGCAGATCGGCGCTGCCGCATTTCGACGTGATGCCGCGATTGCCGTGCTTCATCACCGGCACGCCGGCGCAAGCCAGCACGAGCGTCACCAGACTCGAAACATTGAACCCGCCCATGTGGTCGCCGCCGGTGCCGACCACGTCGATGGCCTGCGGCGCCCACGCCTCCAAGCCGGGATTGAGCGACAGCGTGCGGAACACCGTGGCAAACGCCGCGACCTCGGCCGCCGTTTCCCCTTTGTCGGCAAACGCCGTCAGGAAGGCGGCCTTCTCCGCGTCGGATACCTCGGGTGTGGCCAGCGCTTCGGCGGCGACGCGCGCCTCGGTTGGGTCCAGCTCCTGCCTCGCGGCAACCTTGGCGGTCAAAACGGATAGGCCGGTCATGGCATTGAGCACTCTGCGAGCCTTCCGGCGGGAGAAAAGCCGAAAAGAGCTCCAGTCACCGATGGACCCTTCACGGCGTTCAGGATGACAAATCATGGTTTGGTCCACGCGTGGCGGCTGGCAAGCGGCCCGGCGCCCGCCGTCGCCGAGGCTATGGCGAGGCAAGCAAGCGCCAGCCCGACGCGGCTTCATCTAACCTGTCATGCCGAGCGCAGCGAAGCATCCAGCAGGACACCGTCTGCGATCTTGGCGCCGTCCAGATGGATTCTTCGCTCCGCTCAGAATGACAATCCTTGGGACTCTTCACGGCGTTCAGGATGACGAGCCATGGATTCATTGGCAGATGCTGCGGAAACAGAAGTTACCAGAGCCCGAGTCATAATACTCGACACCCGCGGCCAAATTTCCGAGCTACTTGGCGTGCGCCGCCTGCTGCTCCCGCTGGTTGCCTTGGGCTCCGTCCTGGCCTTTTCCGCGTTTCGCACGCCCATGGGCGTCGTGGCGGCCGCGCCCGGGCGCCCGGCGGCCGAGCTGAGCGCGGGCGACGCCATCGTGCTCGGGCTCGTTGAAGGGATCACGGAATTCCTGCCGATCTCCTCCACCGGCCACCTCATCATTGCGAATCACGCGCTGCATCTCGACGCGGAGGCGCCCCTCGCCGACGCCGCGGGCCGGCCGCTGTGGTACAAGCAACCTTCACCGCGGAATCCCGCCGGCGAGCCGCTGACCCTCAAGCTCGCGGCCGACACCTATTCTGTCGTGATCCAATTCGGCGCCATCGCGGCGGTTGCCCTGCTCTACTGGCCGCAACTGCTCGCCATCTGCCTCGGTTTGCTGGGCCGCGATCCCGCGGGGCTGCGGCTGCTGCGCAACCTGCTGGTGGCATTCCTGCCGGCGGCGGCGCTCGGCCTCCTGCTCGGCCGTTGGATCGACCGGCACCTGTTCTCGGTGCAGGCCGTGGTGGTCGCCCAAATCAGCGGCGCGGTGCTGATGCTCGCCGCCGAGCACTGGCGGCGGAAATACGCCACCTCCGCGAACACCGTGCTCAATCCGGCCTACCTGCCGGTCTCACGCGCGCTGGGCATTGGCCTCATGCAATGCCTTGCGCTCTGGCCGGGCACCAGCCGCTCCATGGCCACCATCGTCGGCGGCTATTTTGCCGGTTTTGAGCCCCGTCTGGCCGCCGAATTCAGTTTCCTCCTTGGATTTGTCACGCTGGCGGCCGCGACCGTTTACAAGAGCTACGAGTCCGGCCTCGCCATGATCGCCGTGTTCGGCTGGCCGCACGTGTTGCTCGGCGCCGTGGTGGCGACCCTCTCCGCGGCGGTGGCCGTGAGGTTTCTCGTGCATTATCTCACGCGGCATGGACTGGCGGTTTTCGCCTGGTATCGACTGGTCCTCGCCGCCGTGCTCGGCGTACTCTTCCTGATGTGACCGCAGACCGCCCCGCATGATATGATGTCTTGACCCGCCCCGAAGCCCACTTTTACTCGGGCACCTTCAACCGGTTGACGCGCGTCATCGCGCAATCCTCCTGGCGCCCCCGACGCCTTTCATCATGGCCAATCCGAAACGCAAACAATCCAAACGCCGCAGTG
>JBGOXZ010000015.1:0-17673 GCA_041479395.1 Opitutaceae bacterium | reverse complement strand
GGCCAACATCATCACCTACGGCACCCTCGGCGCCAAGATGGTCATCCGCGACGTCGCGCGCGTGCACAACCTGCCCTACGCCGAGGCCGACCGCCTCGCAAAGATGATTCCCGACGAGCTCAACATCACGCTCGACGGCGCCATCGCCAAGTCCGCCGAACTGCGCGCCGAGCTCGAGCGGAATCCCGTCGCCAAGCAGATCGTCGAGCAGGGCCGCGTCCTGGAGGGGATGGTGCGCAACACCGGCAAGCACGCCGCCGGCATCCTGATCACCGATACGCCGCTGGAGGAGTACGTGCCGCTCACCCTGCAGGAGGGCGACGTCACGGTGCAGTACGACATGAACGCGGTGGCCAAGCTCGGCCTGCTCAAGATGGATTTCCTCGGCCTCAAGACGCTCACCGTCATCGCCGACGCCGTGGAGAACGTCCGCCGCACCGTCGATCCGGCGTTCGACCTCGAACAGGTCCCGCTCGACGACCCGAAGACATTCGCCCTGCTTAACTCCGGTCGCACCACCGCCGTGTTCCAGCTTGAGTCCGGCGGCATGCAGGCGCTTTGCCGCCAGCTGCAGATCTCGAACATCGACGAGGTCATCGCGCTGATCGCGCTCTTCCGCCCCGGTCCGATGGAATGGATTCCGGATTACATCCGCGGCAAGAAAGACCCGTCGGCCGTCAAGTTCCCCCACCCGCTCCTCGAGGACATCTGCCACGAGACTTACGGCGTGATGGTCTACCAGGAGCAGGTGATGGAGGCCGCCAAGGTCATCGCCGGCTACACGCTCGGCGGCGCCGACATGCTCCGCCGCGCCATGGGCAAGAAGGATCCGGCAGCCATGGCGGAGGAGCGCGGCAAATTCGTCGCCGGCGCGAAGCGGCTCCACAACATCGACGAGAACGTCTCCGACGCGATCTTTGACATCCTCAACAAATTCGCCGGCTACGGTTTCAACAAATCGCACTCCGCCGCCTACGCGATTCTCAGCTTCCAGACCGCCTATTTGAAGGCGAACCACCCGGTGCAATTCATGGCCGCCGTGCTCAGCTCCGAGCTGGGCAATGCGGACAAGGTCGCCCACTTCATCGATGAGGCGCTCGCCATGGGCATCCCCGTGCTCGGCCCGGACATCAACGAATCCCGCCAGAGTTTCACTCCGGTGGTGGACGCGAAAGCGACCACCACCGCCCTCCGAAGCCTTGGCGAAGGAGGGCTGTCCGCCAGTGGAACGGGCAAGATTCGTTTCGGATTGGCCGGCATCAAGGGCGTGGGCGAGGCGGCGGCGCAGAAGATCATCGGCGAGCGCGAGGCCGGCGGCCCCTACCGGGATTTCCCTGACTTCCTGCTGCGCGTTGACGCCCGCGCCATCAACAAGCGCGTGCTCGAATGTCTTGTGCTCACCGGCGCCTTCGACGCTTCCAGCGCGACGCGCGAGGAGCTGTTTGCGCAAATCGACGACGCCCTCAGCGCCCTGGGCGAGCTCCAGCGCAGATACCCCGCGTTGCGCAAAGAGGCGCCCGGCGAAGCCCGGCCCGCGCCTCCGGCCGAAACCATGCTCCTCGATCTGGCTGACACCGCAAACTGCGCCGCGCCCCCCGACCGGGCCGAGCTCGCCGCCGAGTTCGCCGGTCTCCTCAAAGCCACCGCCACGCGCCGGAATGGCAGCGGCGAGCCCCCGGCCGCCGGCGGGGGCCACGACCAGCATTCGTTTCTCGACTTCGTTCATCCGCCGGCGGCGCCGGGCGGCGGTCCGTCCAGAACTGCCGAACCCGCCAAGTCCGAGGGCCGCGTGCTCACCGCCACCACCAAGCTGCAATACGAGAAGGAGCTGCTCGGTTTCTATATCTCCGGCCACCCGATGAACGCCTACGCCGGGCTTGCCGAGGCCATCAACACCGTCCCCGAGGACCAGTTGCTCGACCAGCCCTACCAGAGCGAGTTTCGCCTCTGCGGCATCGTCACGGGCATCACGAAAAAACTCTCGCGCAAGGACAACCGCCCGTGGGCTGCGTTCACTCTCGCCACCAAGCGGGTGTCGCTGCCGATGAACATGTTCTCCGACGCGTACGAGACATACGCGAAACACCTCGTGGCCGAGACGCCCGTGCTCGTGCAAGGCAACGTGCTCGCGGGCAACGACGGCGTGCGCCTCAACGTCCGGGAGTGCTACCCCCTCGACCCCGCCATCACCTCGCTCGTCAAGAAGGTCACCTGGCTGCTCCATCCCGATCATCCCGATCTGTCCGCCTTTTTGCGCGTCCTGCGCACCGCGGTCGACGCGAGCTACGGCGACACGCGCCTTGAGTTTGCCTTCGTGCTGGCGGACCGCATCGCCCCCTTTGCCGAAGCATCGTCCGGTCTCGGCTGGAAGCTGACGGCGACGCAATTCCAGCAACTGCGGGCGCACCCGGCGGTCGCCGGCGCGCTCGTCGAGACCAAACGGCTGCAGCTCAAGGAAACGCGGCGCTGGGCGAAACGTTGAGGAACCGAGTTCAGGGCTGAGTTCTGAAATCCCTCCTTCGCCAAGGGTGCGCAGGAGAGGCTGGATTCTGAGTTTCGAGTTCCAAGCCCGCCCCACGCCCGGGGCGCAGCACCACTCCGCCGCCGGCTGCCCCGCCCGGGGCCGGGCTGCGGCCATCGCCTTTTCTCACGACGGTGCAACGACCGGGTCACACATCCATGGCAACCATGAGGGCCGCTCTGCAGACCGTGTTCGTCATTCTGAACGAAGTGAAGTGCCGAGGCCGCAGGCCGACCGCCAGCCATCCAGCTGGACATCGCCGAAGCGCGCGGCGGGAGCTCTCCGGATCCTTCGCCACGCTCAGGATGACAAACCGCAAAAACGACGGCCTGAAGACACGCCGTGACTGCCATCCCATCCAAGGGTGTCGCCGGGATAATGGTTTCGTTCGCATCGCCTGCACCGGTTCCAGGCTAGCATTTCATCGCCGATCGGCTACCTTCCGGGCATGCGCGCGACCGCGATTTTCCCTGCCCTGCTGGCCGCCACGTTGCTCCGCGCGGCCCCGGAATATCCCGCGCGCGGACCGGACATCTATGATCCGCAGGCCGACGGTTTCGCCCTCATCAACGCCGCGTTCCAACAGGCGAAGACCGAAAACAAGCGCGTGCTGCTCGACTTTGGCGCCAACTGGTGCCCGTGGTGCCACCGGCTCCACCAGTTATATTCCAGGGATGATGCGGTCCGCCGCAAACTCGCCACCGGCTACGTCGTGGTGATGATCGATGTCAACCAGCGCAAGGGCACGGCGCGCAACGCCGCGGTCAACGACAAATACGGCAATCCCATCCGTGAAGGCCTGCCGGTGCTGGTTGTGCTCGACGCCGAGGGCCGCCCGCTCGTGACCCAGGAAACCGGCGCCTTTGAAAAAGGCGGCAAGGTCGAGGCGGACGACCCGGCCAAGGTGCTCGCTTTTCTGGAAAAATGGGACCCGCCGGCCCGACCACCATCGTGACCCTGCAGATCATCAGCGGCGGACAGACGGGCGCGGATTGCGCCGCGTTGGATTTCGCCCTCACCCGCGGCTGGCCGCACGGCGGCTGGTGCCCGCATGGCCGGCGCACCGAAGCCGGCCCCCTCGCGCCGCAATACCAGCTGCGCGAGACGCCCTCCGAGCCCTATGCCCAACGCACCGAGTGGAACGTGCGCGACAGCGACGGCACGGTGATCTTTTCGCTGGCTCCGCTGCTGAGCGGCGGCTCCGCCACCACGGCCGACTGCGCCCGGCGTCTCGGCAAGCCGTGGCTCCATCTCACCCCGGCCACCCCGGAGCCGGCGCATCGTCTCCAGAAATTCGTCACCACACACGGCATGCGCGTGCTCAACGTCGCCGGTCCGCGCGCCAGCGAGGAACCGCGCGTGACCGATTTCGTTCGCCAGGTGTTGGAAGAGGCGTTTCCGGTCGAGCATGCGTGACAGGCGGGGAATCCGCCAACGGTCATGCCATGGAGCGCGATGGCGCACCTGGAGCGGCTGATTCGGAAGCCGTCGGGATCTGCGCGCCCGGCGGCGCGTCCAGGGTGACGCGTGCCGCCACGGACATTCTTCCCCGCCGCGGTGGGCCCTCGCGCGTTCCGCCCGGTCTCAGCCTTGCTTGCGCCCTTCCCGCCTCTGGCGTAATCTCTGCAGTTCTCATGACCTTCCTTGGACTTGGCGACCGCGCCTGGCTGTGGCTGGCTTCCGCCTGCTACCTGATCGCCTTCGTGCTTGGCACGGTGGCCCTGTTGCGCGACCGGCGCCAGTCGCGCCTGGCCATGTATGCCATCGTCGCCGCTGGTTTCGTTCTTCAGACCCTCGGTCTCTATCTGCGCGGCCGCGCAGTCAAGGGATGCCCGATCGGCAACACGTTTGAGATTTTCCAGTTCACGGCGTGGTCGGCCATCTCGCTCTATCTTGTGATCGGCGCCACGTTTCGCCTGAGCCTCCTCGGCTACTTCACCTCGTGCCTGTCCGCCGTGCTCACCGTGGTTTCCCTGGGCGCGCCGGGCTGGGATGCCACGCGCCGCATCAATGCCTTCGGCGGCACCGCCTGGGTCGAGCTCCACGCCGCCCTGGCCCTCTTCAGCTATGGCGTGTTCGCGCTGCTCGCCCTCACCTCCGGCATGTACCTGCTGCAGACGTACAGCCTGAAGCACAAACACCTGCGCGGCCTGTTTTCGTTTCTGCCCTCCATCCTGGACCTCGACCACATCAGCGTGCGGCTGCTGCTGGTGGGCGTGGTGCTGATGACGTGGTCGCTGGGCATCGGCGCGTACCACTGGTTGCAGGATCTCGCGAGCGTGGACACGCCCAAACTCCTGACGGCGGGCGTGTGGCTCGCTTACTGCCTGGTGCTGATTCTGCGCCTGCGGAGCCGGCTCGTCGCGCAACGCCTGGCGTGGGTCTGCGTGGTGCTGTTCGTCGCGGCCCTGCTCTCCCTCGGACCGGTCAACGCCAGCCGCCATCCGGTGGCCCCGGCCGTCCCGCCGCCCGCCCACAAGCCATGAGCGCCCCGACTTTCTTTCTGCTCGGTGCCAGTCACCATACCGCTCCGCTCGAGCTGCGCGAGAAGCTGGCGCTGGCCGGAGACAAGCTCGACGCGTTGCACGGCGAGTTGCGGTCGTTGGCCGGTCTGCAGGAATTCGCGGTGCTCAACACCTGCAACCGCGTCGAGATTTACGGCGTGGCGGCGCAACCCGAAACCGTGGCCCACCTGCAGGCGGCGTTGTGCGCGCTGAACCAGCTGGACGCGGCGGTGTTCGCGCGGATCCGGCTCGAACTGCGCGACCGGACCGCCCTCCAGCACCTGCTTGAGGTCGCCGCCGGAATCGACTCCCAGATGGTCGGCGAAACGGAAATCCTCGGCCAGGTGAAGGACGCCTACGCCGCGGCGCAGGCGCGGGGCACCACGGGACCCGTGCTCAACCGGATCTTCCAGAAAACCTTCCAGGCGGCCAAGCACGTGCGCACGAACACCGCCATCGGCGAGGGCCAGATCAGCGTGGCCAGCGTGGCGGTGGACCTCGCGCTCAAGATTTTCGGCGACCTGCGGCGCTGCCGCGTGTTGGTGGTGGGCGCGGGCGCGATCGGCGAGAAGACCGCCCGCGCCTTCAAGAGCCGTGACGTCGGCGAGATGGCAGTCGCCAGCCGCAACTTCCAGCACGCCGGGGAACTGGCCACGACTCTTGCGGCGCAGACCGTCGCCTTCGACCGCGTGGCCGAGGCCCTGCCCCACTTTGACATCGCGGTCTGTTCCACCGCCGCCCCCGTCGCGATTGTGACGCAGGCCATGGCGGCGCTGGCCATGCGACAGCGCGCCGTCCGGCCCCTCTTCTTCATCGACCTCGCGATGCCGCGCAACATTGAACCGGGCGTCGCCGACCTGCCCAACGTCTTTCTCTACAACCTCGATGACCTGGCGAAGGTCTCCGCGGAGAATCTCGCGCTGCGCCAGGCCGAGATGGAGCGGGTGCGATCCCTCCTCACCGAAAAAGCCGACGTGTTGTGGCGGCAGGTCGAACCGCGTTTGAGCGGGAATCACGCTGCGACCTGACCGATGTTGCCGGGGCACGCGGTCGCGTCGTGCCGGAGTCCTGGCGAAAGCGGGAGTGCGTCCCGCGAGGCGGAACGTCCGGCGCTGCCGAGGCCACCGCCTCAGACTGCCCCGATCTTCACGACTTTCTTCAAGGCGTCGGCGAGCTCCTGCTTCTTGATCGGCTTGCTGATGTAGTCGTCCATGCCGGCTTCGAGGCAGATCTCGCGATCTCCCTGGACCGCGTTGGCGGTGAGGGCGATGATCCAGGGCCGCTTGGCGCGGTCGGACTGTAGGGCGACGATGCGGCGCGTGGCCTCCAAGCCGTCCATTTCCGGCATCTGCACGTCCATGAGGATGATGTCGTAGGGCTGCCGCTCCAACGCTTGCAGCACCTCGATGCCGTTGGCCGCGATATCCGCGCGGTAGCCCAGGACGGCGAGCATGTGCAGGGCGACCTTCTGGTTGACGAGGTTGTCTTCGGCCAGCAGGACCCGCACGGAACTCTGCGTCTTGGCCACGACCGGCGGGGGTCGGACCTTGTTGGGAGCCGCGGGCGGCTCCGTCTCCTTGAAGATCCCGGCCAGCACATCGAACAACTGCGATGGCTTCACCGGTTTGGTCAGGGCAGCGGCGAACAGTTCCTTCTCCGCCGTCACGTCGCGCATGCCGAGCGAGGAGAGCAGCACCAGCGGGAGGCCGGTCCCGCCGGGCAACTGGCGGATCTCCCGAGCGAGCATCAAGCCGTCCTTCTCCGGCATATGCATGTCGAGGACGGCCACGTCATACTCCTCGCCCGCGCGGAGCCACTCCAGCGCCTCGGCCGCCGAGCGGGCGGCCCGGGGAAACATGCCCCACCCCGTCACGATGGCGGCGAGAATCCGCCGGTTGGTGGCATTGTCGTCCACGACAAGCATGCGCCGGTCGCCCAGGTGCAGCTTGGGGCCGGCGAGGTAGGGCCGCCGCCCCGCCGGCACGAATTCGGTCCGGATGGTGAAACTGAAGGTCGACCCGCTGCCCACTTCGCTTTGCACCCACATGGTTCCGCCCATGAGCTCGACCAAACGCCGGCTGATGGCCAGGCCCAGGCCGGTGCCGCCGAAGCGGCGCGTGGTGGAGGTGTCGACTTGCGTGAAGGAATGGAAGAGCCGGTCCAGCGCCGCCGGCGGTATACCGATGCCGGTGTCCGTGATGCTGAAGAGCAGCTCGACCATCTGGCGTTCGCCGTCCGCCGGGAGTTGCGAGCGCGAGCCCGGGGGCGCGCTCGAAGCCGCGCTGATCGGCGAGAGGCTGCCCTTGGCCGCCACGAGCGGCGCGCGCGACGTTGGCTTTCCGGGCTGGGTGGGGGGAAGGGGAGAAGTGCTGCCCTCGGCGACCTTCGCGTCCACGGGCAGCGCCTCGGGCGGTTTCACGCGCACGGCCAGCACCACTTCGCCGCGATCCGTGAATTTGATCGCGTTGCCCAGCAGGTTGACGAGCACCTGACGCAGGCGCGTGGCGTCGCCACGGATTGTCTGCGGCACCCCGTCGGCGATTTCATAGAGCAGGTCGATGCGCTTCTCGGCGGCCTTGGTGGCCAGCAGGTCGAGGGCGCCCTCGACACACTCCGCCAGGACGAAGGTCTCGCGTTCCAGTTCGAGGCGGCCTGACTCGATCTTCGAGAAGTCGAGGATGTCGTTGATGATGGTGAGCAGGGTGTCGCCGCTCGCGCGGATCGTCTCGGCGTAATCGCGCTGCTCGTGCGTGAGCGGCGAGTCGAGCAGCAGGCTGGTCATGCCGATGACGCCGTTCATGGGCGTGCGGATTTCGTGGCTCATCATCGCCAGGAAGGCGCTCTTGGCCAGGCTGGCCCGTTCGGCCGTCTCCTTGGCATGGCGCAGTTCCTCCGCGGCGCGCTTTTGTTCGGTGATGTCCACGATGGTCGTCACCTCTTCCACCTCGCCGGAGGAACGGTCCTTGTAGAGGTGCATGGTGTAGGCGGCCCAGACCACGCCGCCCCCGGGATGGAGATAGCGCTTCTCCATCGAGAAATGGTCGCTCTCGCCGCGATAGAGCTGGTCGGTCAGCGCCTGCTGTTTCTCGCGGTCGTCCGGATGGGACACGGTGACATAATTGTTGGTGTCCTTGGATAGCGCCGCCGGCACGCCCGTGATGCTCTCGTGCGCCGGGTTGACAATGCGCGTCTCGGCGCGCCGGCCTTGCACCCAGGAGATGCCCACGGGCGTGTGCATGAAGATGAAGCGGTACAATGCCTCCTTCCGCGCCATTACCTCCTGCGTTTTCTTCAGCTCGGTGATGTCGACCATCGTGGTCACCGACTGCTTTTTGCCTGTGGTCGGGTCGATGAACATCCGGCTCGTAAACGTGGCCCAGACTACCCCGCCATCAGGATGCAGGTAGCGTTTCTCGAGGAAGAACTCGTTAATTTCGCCGCTGACCAATTTTTTCGCCAGCGGGTCTTGCCGGGCGTAGTCCTCGGGATGCGTGACGCGCGCAAAGGCCCCCGGCAGCTTCGAATCCGCCGCGGACACCCCGGTGATGCGCACATGCTCGGGGTTGACGATGTGGGAGGCGATGTCATCGGGCATGTGCCAAGAAATGCCGACCGGCGCGTGTTCGAAGATGAAACGGAAGAACGCCTCCTGGCTGCGCATCTTCTCTTCCGCGACCTTGAGCTCCGTCACGTCGATGGTGATGCCGACCAGGTCCCACTCCCCCGATTTGTGGGAGATGGTCGACACCCGTTCGTGCAGCCAGAAGGTCTGGTCGCCCTTGATCAGCCGGAATGCCTGTTCGTAGCCCGGCGCGCCGCTGCGCAACGCCCCCAGGCCGCACGCATCCATCGCGGCCTGCTCCGGCACGATGAAATTACCGTACAGCGACTTCGTTTTGATCCCGCTAATCCCCTTATGAATGATGCCGGCATCGCCGTCGAAAAGCCGCTTCTGCAGGCCGGAAGGGGGAATCTCGAACTGCCAGTGGAACTGGCCGTCAATCTCGGTCACGTGGGCCTGCCACAACATGCAGTCCGGCCGGCTCAGAATCTGCTCCAATTGTGCCTGACTCTTCTTCCGCTCCCCCTCAGCCGTGTGTAGCGCAGTGATGTTCTTGCTGATGCCGAACGTGCCGATGATGCGTCCATTCTCGTCGTGCAGCGGCATCTTCGTGGTCAGCGACCATTCGACCCGTCCGTCGGGAAAGACCTCCTTTTCCGGCAGACCGACGATCGGCTTGCCCGTGAGAATGATCTGCTGCTCGTCCGCAAAGGCCGGCCGGGCATGCGCCTCCGAAAAGAAATCGAAATCCGACTTACCCACCAATTCGTCGGGGCTGTCCTTGCTGAAGTAGCGGGCCAGGGAGTGGCTGGCTCTGATGAACCGCGACTGCAGGTCCTTGAAATACACGGCATCGGGCACCGAACGCATGAAGGTGTCCATCATCTGGCGTTCGCGCCGCAGGTCGGCCTCGGTGGCGCGCAGGTCGCGCGTCATGCGCCCGGCGAGCGCGACGGCCCGCGAGTGGGCGGTGATGAGCAGCCAGGTCAGCGCGGCGGCGAGCAGGCTGATCGCGATCCCGCCGCCCAGCACCGCCGCCAGCATCAGGCGGCTGATCGTGGCACCGAATTCCGGCCGCGAGGAAATCCACAGCGACCAGTGACGACCGCAGATCGAGAGCGGCACCAAGGCGGAAAACCGGCGGCCGGCATAATCCGCCGCGGTCACCACCTCGCCACGGTGCGCGATGAGGTGCTGGTCGGAATCATAGATCAGCGACGACAGGGTGGCTGATTCGCTATCGAATGCGTCGAAATCCACCTGATCTTCGGTCACCAGCGCAACGCCCTCCATCAATTCGTCAATACGGATGGCGGCAAACACCCACCCCTGCAGGGCACGCTCACGGTCGGCCGGTGTTTCGGGCCGGCCGCCTTGCCCGTAGATCGGCAGAAAGAGGAGAAAACCCGGCAGTCGCCTCTCATCCGGCGCGAGGATGATGCGCCGGGTGAGCGTGGAGCGGTCCGCTCGCATGGCCTCCTCCGCGGCCCGGCGGCGCTGTTCTTCGGCCGCGAGGTTCAGGCCCAACGCCCCGGTGTTCTGTTCGCGGGGTTCGACGTAGGTGACGACGTAAAGCTCATCCCCGTCGCCCGCCGGGTGAACCTGAAAATCCGGCGCGCCGTCGGCGCGCACCCGCGCCAGAAAGGCCGGCAGGTCCGGCCGCCGCACCCGCTCGATGTAGCCGAATCCCTGCACGCCGCGTCGGAAATAACTCTCCATGTTCCTGGCGTAACTCGTCCACTCCCCGCGTTCCACGTTCGTGCTCGCGGCGAACAGGCCCCGCCCGCCATACAATGCTTCCTCGATGCTCTCAAGGCGGGTGGCGATCGTGCTGTTCACACGCTCGCTCAACCGTCGGAATCTCAGCGCATCGGTCTTCTCCGAATGATCGTACACCAGCCAGCCAGCCACAGCGGTCAGCGTGATTCCCAGCGCCAGCACCGCGACGGGCCAAGCCAGCCGGGAGCCACTCGCCGCGTCAGGTTTGTTTGCTTCCGCTGTCGGGGCCATGGGGTTTGCCCAGCAGCTTCACGGTTTCGCGGATCATAGGCAAACTCGAAACTGCTTGCGACCGGGGGGTTCCCCCTAGGGCCGCGCGTTTATCCGTCGCCGCCGGGCGCAGTGGTTGCCCGCCGCGTCCCGCGTCAGGGCCGCAGCGCCTCCGTGGAACAACCAGGTGGATTTGGCTTAACATTTCTGGCGCGACAAATAGCCTCGGCGCCCAGTTAAGTGCCGCGATGCTCCCACCGGTATATCCCCGGACGGCCCGCCTACCCCGGATCAGAATTGCCTCTGCGGGCGCTTCGCCGCTCCCGTGCCGCGGCGTTTTCCGTTCAACCTCCTGTGATCGAATCGCCCCACGGAAAACGGTATGAACACGGAACCACTCTCCGGAAAGGCCTCCCGCAGATTCGCGGAAACCTGCGCCGCCGGAGCGGGCGCAGTGGGGATCTTCGCGTTATTGAGCTGGGTGTTTGCTGACTGGAGAATCGCCGCGTTGGGGCGCGGTTATATTCCAACGGCACCCAGCACGGCCGGCCTGATGATTCTGCTGAGTGGCGCGGTCTTCCTCCGCTCCTATTGGCCGACGAAGTCGTTCACCACGGGTGCAGCGTTCCTCGCCCTGTTTGGTGCGATCGGCATGAGCCTGCTGGTCCTGGCGCAGTCACTCCTCGGCTTCGAGCTGCCCATTGAACGATGGCTGCTGTCCACGGTGGAAAAAGTGGGCGACATCCCCGTCGGCCGCATGTCACCGCTGACCGCCGCAGCCCTTTTCTCAACCGCCCTGGCCTTCTTGTTTGAACTGCCACCCTGGGGTCGCACGCGGTCGTGGCGGCAAACGGCGGCGGGGGCCGCCCTGGCTGCGTTGCTGACCAGCGCGGCCGTACTCGTGAGCTACGCGACAGGGGCCCCACTGCTCTACGGCAGCCGGACCATTCCCATGGCCTTGCTGACGGCTGCGTCAATCGCCTTGCTGAGTTGCGGCCTGCTGTTCGCCGGTGGTTCCGATGTCTGGCCGCTTTCCTTCCTCAAGATGGAGTTGTTGGAGCCCTTCCCCCTGGCGTTGCGCCGTTTGGTGCGCGCCCCGGTAACGGCATTCTTATTCCTCTGTGTCACCATTGGCACCATCGGGATCTTTTATCTCAGACATCAGCTCTCCGACTCCCGCCAAGCCGCACTGGATTCACTGTCAGCCATCGCTGACTTGAAGGTTGGCCAGATCGCGAACTGGTACCACGAGCGCCAGGCGGACGCCGCGATTATTTTCAACACCCCCGTGACCAAGACCCAAGCCCGGCAATTCCTGTCGGGTTCGTCCCCGGCGTCGGTCCGGCAGGAGCTGTTGTCGTGGATGGAGATGTGGCGAAAGCAGAACCACTATGAGCAGATGGTGCTCTACGACGCCCACGGATTGCCACGGCTGTCCGCGCCCCCGGATACCAGCGCCACGGACAGATCGCGCGATGCCCAATTTCAGGCCGCCCTGCGCGCCAAGGGTGTCCTGACGACGGACCTCCATCACGATCCGGACGCACCGGCGGCAGCTCGACATGACATACGCCTCAGTCTGTGGATCCCCATCGGAGTCAAGTCCGAGGCCAATGCGCCGGCGGAAGGGGCGTGGCTATTGCAGATTGACCCACGCGAGTTCCTCTATCCGCTGGTTCAATCGTGGCCCAGCGCTAGCCCCAGCGCGGAGACGCTCCTCGTGCGGCGGGAGGGCGACGAAGTGGTGTTTCTGAATGAATTGCGTCACCGTAAGAACACGGCGCTTTCCCTCCAGCTGCCGATCAACACCAAGCAAGGCTTGCCCGCCGTCGCGGCAGCGATGAGGCAGGAGGGCATGGTGGAGGGAGCCGACTATCGCGATGTCCATGTGTTGGCCGCCGTGCGTGGCATCCCCGGCACGCCCTGGTTCATGGTGGCGAAGATGGATCGGGAGGAGATCTTCGCGCCTCTGCGTGAACGGGCCTTGATCACCGGAATCGTCCTCCTCCTCATGTTTCTGACCACTGCCTTGGGCGTGGGGCATCTGTGGCACCAGCAGGATTACCATCTGCTCCAAAAACAACTTGCCACCGAGCAGGAGCGGCAGGCGCTGGCGGAACGGGTCCTGCATCTGAACAAGCGCGCCAACGACATCATCCTGCTGCTGGACGAAGACTGGCGCATCCTGGAGGCAAACGATCGCGCCTTGGAAGCTTATGGCTACTCCCTGGCGGAGCTGCAGCGCATGACTCTGCGGAATCTACGCGCCGGGGAAGCCCAGTCGGAGTTTGACCGGCTGATGCGCGAGGCGAAGACGCAGGATGGCGTGATCCTGGAGGCCATCCACCGGCGCAAAGATGGTTCGACTTTCCTGGTCGAAAGCAGTGTTCGCATGGTGGAAGTCGGGGGGAAGCGGTTTCACCAGGCCATCATCCGCGACATCACCGAGCGCAAGCGGGGGGAAGAGCGGCTGAATAAAATCAACGAAGGTCTGCTCCGCTTGGGCTTGGACTATGAACAGAACATGCAGGCACTGGCAGCGCTGTGCGGTGAATTATTGAAGGCCGATTGCGCACTGTATAACCGACTGGATGGCGACCGGATGTGCGTCAAAGGCCGCTGGAACGCGCCACCCGATCTGCCGGTTGAGGATTCCCCCCAAGGACATATCTGCTTTGAAGTGATCCAGCGCCAAGCCGACCGCCCGCTGGTCATCCGGCATCTGCAGGAAACCGCCTACGCGAAAACAGACCCGAGCGTGAGGGCCTGCGGGTTGCAGACCTATGTGGGCTATCCGGTGCGCATTGGCGGGATCGTCCGCGGTTCGCTGTGCGTGGTTTTCACCCGGGACTGCGAACCGACCGACGGCGACCTGCGGATCTTGGGGATTCTCGCCGCCGCCGTAGGGCAGGAAGAAGAGCGCAAGCGGGCGGAGGAGGAGTTGAAGCAGTCCGTCTCCCTGCTGCAAGCGACGCTGGAATCCACCGCCGATGGAATCCTGGTAGTGGACGGGGCGGGTGACGTCGTCGATTTCAATCAACAATTCAGGGAAATGTGGCGGCTGCCCGCGGCCATTGTGAGCACCCGCAAGGATCAGCAGCTCCTGAATTTCGTGCTGGAACAATTGGCGGACCCGGCCGGGTTTCTCGCCAGGGTGCAGGAACTTTACGCGCAGCCCGATCGGGAGGATTTTGACGCACTGCATTTCAAGGATGGGAGGGTGTTTGAACGCTATTCCCGACCGCAACGAATCGGAGACCGCATCGCCGGCCGGGTATGGAGTTTCCGTGACGTCACCGCGCGCAAGGGGGTGGAAGAGGCGCTGCAGCTGAGCGAGGAACGTCTGCGAATGGCAGTCTCCGCCAGCGCCCTCGGCACCTGGCATTGGGACATCGTGAACGATCGGCTCATTTGGTCGGATCACTGCCGGGCGATGTTTGGCCTGACCGCGGATATCGTCCTGAGCTACGACGTCTTCCTGCGCGCCCTGCATCCCGAAGACCGGGAACCGGCCGACTTGGCCGTGCGCCGCGCGCTCAAGGAGAAAACCGGTTACGAAACGGAATACCGCACGGTCTGGCCGGATGGATCGAGCCACTGGATCACAGCCAAGGGACGCGGTTTTTATGATGCCGCCGGCCGGGCGGTGCGGATGGAAGGAACTACGCTTGATATCACCGAGCGAAAGCTTTTGGAGGACCAGTTGCGGCAGGCCCAGAAGATGGAAGCGGTGGGCCAGCTGGCGGGCGGCGTGGCGCACGACTATAACAACATTCTGACGGCGATGCTGATCCAGCTCGGGTTGCTGCTCGATGATGCGCACCTGGCGCCCGAGACCAAGAGCTCGCTGCGGGAACTCGAACACATGGCCGAACGGGCGACCAACCTCACGAGGCAGTTACTGATGTTCAGCCGCCGGCAGGTCATCCAGGTGAAACCGGTGGATTTGAACGACGTTCTGGCCAACTTGCTCAAGATGCTCCGGCGGTTGCTGGGCGAGAACATCAGTCTGGAATTCACGGGCCGGACCGCTCCCCTGTGGGTGGAGGCGGATGCCGGCATGATGGAACAAGTGGTGACGAACCTGTGTTTGAATGCGCGGGACGCGATGACGCCGAAGGGCGGACGGCTGACGATCGACGCCCACATCGTGGAACTGGGCGCCCAAGCCGCTTGGGAGAAACCGGAGGCCCGCCCCGGCACCTTCGTCTGCCTTTCCGTGGCCGACACCGGCATCGGCATGGATGCGGCCACCTTGCAGCGCATCTTTGAGCCCTTCTTCACCACCAAGGAGATTGGCAAGGGCACGGGTTTGGGGCTGGCCACCGTCTATGGGATCACCAAGCAACACCGGGGTTGGATTGAAGTCACCAGCCGGGTGGGCCAGGGCAGCATCTTCCGGGTTTATCTTCCTGCCCTGAGCGGAGCCCCGCCGGTTGAATCGGAATCGGCGCACCCGGAAATCAAACGGGGGAGCGAGACCATTCTGCTGGTGGAGGATGAACCGCTGGTCCGGCAGATGGCTGCGATGAGTCTGCGGTGGCATGGCTACCGTGTCATCGAAGCGACCGACGGGCAGGAGGCGATCCGGCTATGGGAGCAGCATGCCAAAGAAATCGACCTCTTGTTTTCGGACATGGTGATGCCCGGCGGAATAACGGGGTTGGAATTGTTCCGGCGGTTCAAACAGACCAAACCCGCGCTGAAGGCGATCGTTTCGAGCGGCTATAGCTTGGAACTGGCGACGTCGAATACGCCGACGGGACCAGATATAGCCTACCTGTCCAAGCCGTATCAGATCACGACGCTGGGTATCGCCGTGCGCAAGTGCCTCGACCAAACGCAAGTGGAGCGCACCGGCAAATCAGGCGCCCCCTTCCCTGCTCCCCCCTCCGCCTGATTGAGCCAGTTGTCGCGCGAGCCAGTCAGCCGCGGTACCGGCGCGGGGCTGATGCAGTTTGTCCCGGAGCTGCCGCGCCTGCTCCGCCGCGCGCCTGCGGCGTGCGGGGTCCTCCAGGCACGCGGTGAGCTCGCGGGCGAGATTAGCGGGCGTGGCCGCTCCCTGAATGAACTCGGGATACATCGGCTCGTCGAGGAGGAGGTTCGCGATGCCGATATGCGGCACCTGCACCAGCCAGCGGGCGAATAGATAGGTCAGCGGATTGGTCCGGTAGGCGATCGCTCCGGGAATGCCCGCGAGCGCGCAATGCATCGACATCGTGCCGGAACTCGTGAGCACCGCGGAGGCGCCCATGCCTTGAGCCGGGGACCGGCCGCCGGGTCGCGCCCTGCCGTTGATGGTTTCGTGCAATTCGACCTTCCCGGCGAGTTGCGGCCAGCGGGCCAGTTCGGACCGCAGCACCGCCGCCACCTCTTCGCTCGGATGAATCACCACCGCGCCGCGCTTCCCTCCCTGCTGGCGGTACATCCCGTAACCCGCGAGCAGCGCCGGGAAGATGCGCGCCACCGCCTGCCGGCGGCTGCCCGGCAGCAGCAGCACGGGGCCGGCGGGATCATGACGGACCGGCGATTGATAGTCGTCGGCCACGAACGGATGGCCGACAAACTCCACCGGCAGCGCCGTGTCGGCGTAGCTCTTCACCTCGAACGGGAAGATGACCGCCATCGCGTCGAGGTGCTGCGCCATCTCGAAGCGGCGCCCCGCCTTCCATGCCCAGATCTGCGGGCTGATGTAGTACAGCGCGCGGATGCTGCCGCCGCCTTTCGCCGTGAGCCCGCGGGCGTGCAGCGCCCGGGCCAGGCGCAGGTTGAAACCGGGATAGTCCACGCAGCACACCGCGCGCGGCCGGTGTTGCCCGATCCAGTCCAGCGTCGCGTTGAACAGCCTCCGGAAGAAGCGAAGATTCCTCAGCACCTCCACGAAACCGACCACCGACGACGCCGTGAGGTCGTGCAGCAGTTGTGCGCCGGCCGCCGCGAGCTGCGGACCGCCCAGCGCGCACACCCGCAGCGCCGGTTGTCGCGCCAGCAGCTCCTGCACCAGGCGCGCCGCGTGCTCATCGCCCGAGTGCTCGCCGGCGACGATCAGCACGTCCACGCGGCCGCCCTCCGGCGGCGGCAGGGAAAATGGCAGAGCTGGTCTTGTCGTCATCGACGAGGTGGGGCGGGACCGCTGGGCCCGCCGTTCAGTTGGTCCGGCAGCCAGATGTAAGACCACTGTTCATGGTTTTCAATGAGTCCTTTGCGCACAGGGTTCATCAGAATGTACCTCGCTTTGTCTTGGAACGAGTCCTTGGTGCGAAGCCGGTGGTCAAAAAAGTCGCGCTGCCAGGCAACACCGGCCCGTTTCGCGGTGATCTCTTTGAAATCGGCCATGACCTTTTTCATATCCTTTCCCGAGGGAAGGTTATGAGGGCATGCAAATGGTCAGGCATGAGCAGCAGAAGATGCACGTACCAGCGACCCGAACACTGGCGGAACGCCACGGCATCAAACAGAACGGCCGCCACAGACTCGTGGCAAAGTTGATTCAACCCTCGCGGCTGGCAGCAGATCGTCACGAAGAAAATCGAATCAAACTTAGCCCAGCCCCGGGGTATGATGAGGCAGGATTTTTCTTCGCGGCAGTTTTGCCCCTGAGGGCGGCGGGCCCAGCGGTCCCGCCCTACCCTCCTCAGCAGTCATTGGCCTTATCCTCTTGCGGCGCGAATCTGATCCGTGATCGCGATGGCCACTTCGAGCGCCGATTTGCCCAGCGCCGCGCCCACCTTCGGCTGCCGGGCCTTCGCCACGCTGTCCACGAAGTGACCGAGCTCGATCGCCAGCGGCTCGCCCTTCTCAATCGGAATCTCGTGCACCGGGATCGAGCTGGCGTCGCCGGGCTTCACCAGCCCGATCTTCAGCTTCACGCCGTAGGCGATGAGGTCGCTCTTTTTCACCAGGTGGCCCTTCTGGTTCATGAAGTCGAGCGACAGGTACGCGTTGTCCTGGAACACGCGGATTTCGCGGTTCTTCTTCAGGCTCATGCGGCTCGCGCTCAGGTTGGCCACGCAGCCGTTCTCGAATTCGATCCGCGCGTTGGCAATGTCCTCGGTTTTCGACAGGACGCTGATGCCCACGCTGTCGATGCGGCGGAT
>JBGOXZ010000014.1:0-18037 GCA_041479395.1 Opitutaceae bacterium | reverse complement strand
GTGGCCATGGCGTAGTGGACCTGGATCGGCGTGGCCGCGACGGCCTGGCCCATCGGCATGCGCGTGATGGTCAAGCCGTCCCAATCCCTCGGTGCGGCGAGCAGGCCTTCGACCTCGCCGCCGAAGGGGAACCCCGTCTTCTCGCCAAAGCCGAAGGCGCGGGTGTAAGCATAGAACCGCTGGTCGCCCAGCAGCATGGCCAGCTGGGCGGCACCGCGGTTGCTGGAGTGGCCGATGATCCCGGCGACCGTCAGCTCATGAAAAGGATGGTCCTCCCGGGGCAGGTGCAGGTGGCGGCCATGGTAGTCGATCTCGGTCAGGCCGCAGTCAAAGGCGCTGTTCGGCGTGACGAGCCCTTCGTTCAGCGCGCCGCTCGCGGCGACGATCTTGAAGGTCGAGCCCGGTTCGAACACGTCGGTGACGGCGTAGTTGCGCTGGGCGTCGAGCGGCGCCTTGTTGAACTCATTCAGGTTGAAGGTCGGATAGTTCGCGAGACCGAGAATGAAGCCGGTGCGCGCATCACTGACGATGATGGTGGCCTTCTGCGGCGCATATTCCTCCGCGATGCGCTGCAGCTCCGCCTCGATGATATGCTGCACAAACGTGTCGATCGAGAGCATGACATCGTAGCCATCGACCGGCGGCACCTCCCGCGTGCGAAACTGCGCCAGTTCCTGCCGGCGACCGTCGCGCTCCGACTCGCGCCAGCCGTTCTGACCGCGCAGGAAGAAGTCCATGTAATGCTCGACGCCCGCCGCGGGCACATTCTCCTTGTTGACGTAGCCGATGAGGTGCGCCGCCAGCGAATTGTGGGGATAGAAACGCCGGTAGATGCGGTTGCCGTAGACGCCACGGATCTTCAGGGCGTTGACCTGGTCGTAGACGGTTTCGTCGACGCCTTCGGCCAGCCTGACCCATTGCAGGGGCTTGGCCTCGCGCCCCTCTTCCTTGGGCGTTTCGAGAGAACGGCGCGCCGCCGCGGCGCGGATGTCCGTCACGGTGAGGTGGAGCAACCGCGCCAGTTCCGGCCAGCGGACTTCGTCCTCCCGCCGGAGCATGTGCGGGTCCAGTCCGATGTCGATGAGCGTGCGGCTCGTGGCGAGGATCTCGCCCCGGGCGTCGCGGATGTTGCCGCGCCGGGCGTTTTCCACGACGAACGACCGCCGCGCCTGCTCGAGGTATTTCAACAGCTCGTCCCGGTCGAGCACGTGCAACCAGACCAGGCGCGTCGCCACGCCGCCGAAGCAGAGGAAGATGCCCGTGGCGAGGAAGACGATGCGATAGTTCGACGCGAATCCTCTCGACATGGTCGTCAGCGCGTTCCTCCAGGGCGGAAATCAACCGGTTTAACTTCGGCGAGGAAAAGACCCTGGCCGCCGCGCTTCTCGGCCAGCCGCTGCTCGACGTCGCCCGCGACGTGCTCGCTTTGTTCCTGGCGGGGCGGCACCAGACCGAGGCGCATTTCGGAATTGAGGCGGATGAGCGTGTCGGGATTCTGCGCGGCGGCGATCTCGGCGGTGAGCTGGTCGAGGTGCCGTTGCACCTCGGCGAGGCGTGCCTGCAGATTCTTGTTCCGGTTGGCGGCGAGCGAGATCTCGTGGCGCAGCCACACGGTGCCAAAGCCGATCGAGCCGGTGAAAACCAGCATCACCAGGGTGTAAACGAGCAGCTGGTTGATGAAGGCGTTGGCGGCGGACTTGTTCATGCGGCGGAGGGCGCGACAGGCGGGAGTTTGCGCAGGGCCCGGAACCGGGCGGAACGGCTGCGGGGATTGGCCGCCAGCTCGGCGTCCCGCGGCGTCACCGGCCGGCGGGTGAGCGGCTCGGCGAGCCGGGTGCGGAGCTGCTGCGGCGTGGCGTCGGCGGCGCTTTCCGGCTGGCCGCACCAGCGGCGGAAGAGCTGCTTGACGAGACGGTCTTCGAGCGAATGGAAGCTGATGACGCAAAGCACGCCGCCGGGCACGAGGCGGGCGAAGGCGGCGGGCAGCGCCTGCTCGAGCGCGCCGAGTTCATCGTTCACCGCGATGCGGATGCCCTGAAAGCTGCGCGTGGCCGGGTGAATCTTCCCCGCGCGACCGGGCTGGCCGGCAAAGCGGGCCGGGAGGGCACCGGCAATGAGCGCGGCCAGGCTGCCCGTGCGGCGGAGCGCACCCGTGCCGCGCGCGGCCGCGAGGGCTCGCACGACCCGGCGCCAGTGCGTCTCCTCGCCATAATCCCGGATGGCGCGCCCAAGCATCTCGGTGGTGGCGGTCTCCAGCCATTGCGCGGCGGGCACGCCGCTGCGCGGATCCATGCGCATGTCGGCCGGCGCGTCCTGCCGGAACGAGAAGCCGCGCTGCGCATCGTCGAACTGGAAGGAGGACACGCCGAGGTCGAACAGCGCGCCATCAAAGGTGCCGAGATCCAGTTCGCCGAGCCGGCGGAAGTCCTGGTCGACGAGCTGCACGCGCCCCGCGAATTCCGCGCGCAACGCCGCGGCGCGCGCGTGCGCCGCGGGGTCACGATCGAGCGCGACGACCTGCGTCTCCGCCGCGGCGGCGAGCAGGGCCCGGGTGTGCCCTCCCCCGCCGAGCGTGCAGTCGAGATAGCGGCCGCGGGCGCGCGGGGCGAGGAACTCCAGCACCTCGTGCAGCAGCACCGGTTGGTGGCCCGCGCTCATCGCTGCCTGGCAGAAATCGTCTCGCGCGGTGAGCATAGGCGAGGGCGAACCCGGTTGGATGAAACCGGCGCAGCAAGCTTCGTCAGCTCCTGAGGCCGCGGCTCGGCCCCCTCGTGAAAGCCAAGCTCGTCCTCGTAACCCTCGGGCGCCCGGCCGGCGGCGTAGAGGAGCGCCACTGCCGCTGCCACCAAGAGGAATCCCAAGGCGATGAGCGTGAAGGTAATCATCAGAAAACATGGTGGCACTTCTCGCCGAGAGCCGCGTCCTCCGCCGCCCGGCTGCCCGCCGGATCCGGCTCGCGGCGCAGCCCGGGATCCCGGCGCACGCGACGCGGCAGCGCGGCACCGGGGGCCGACAGCCCTCCGGCCACCCGGATGATCGGCGAATAATAGCGCCGATGACCAAGGGTCCAGAGGTTGATGTTGGTGGTGCGAATAACCGGGAAGTGGTTCATGGCGTAACGGGCGGGATGGTTCAAATGCCGGCGCGGCGCATGAGATCGCGGTAGGTCTGGGCATCCATGCGCTGGCCCTTCACGTCCCATTGCTCCGGGCTCCAGATCGCGAATTTGCTCAGCGATCCCGCGAGCACGGCATCCTTCGAGATGCCGGCGTGACGGAGCAGTTCCGGGGTCAGGCCGAAGCGGCCCTGCTTGTCGAAGCGCAGCGTCTGCGCATGGGCGAACAGCTGCGTCAACACGTCCTGGGCTTCGCTATCGCTCAGGTTCTTGCCCGCAGCCTTTTCGTACAGGCGATCGACTTCCGGAGGCGGCAGGACGGCGATGTAGCCGTCGGGGTGAGGCAGAGCGACAAACTCGTCTTCCTCCGTGTGTGCGACGCGCCAACCGGACGGAATCGTGAGCCGATTCTTGTCGTCCAAAGAATGACGGAAGTGGCCGGTATAGCGCGGGTTGGTCATAGGGGGCATGGGTAAGGACCTGCTGTTTGCCCCAAGATGACCCACTATTCCCCATTTTCACCCACACAGTCAAGAAAAGTCCGCCGACAAATTGCGTTTTCATTAACCTTTCTCAGATCGCCAAAAGGAATGCTTGCCGGCGAGGTTGACCGGCCGCCAGAGGATCCCCTCGTTTGCGATCTATCTCCCCCGCAGCAGCCGCCCGATTGCCAGCAGAATGCCGTGCAACAGGGCGTGCGGATTGGGCGGACAACCCGGGATGTAGACGTCCACCGGGAGCACCACGTCCACGGCGCCGCGCGTTGCGTAATTCACGCCGAAAATGCCGCCGCTGCAGCCGCAGGCGCCCACCGCGACGACCAGGCGCGGCGCGGGCATGGCGTCGTAAGTCTTGCGCAGCGCAAGCTCCATGTTGCGCGTCACGGGGCCCGTGACCAGGAGCATGTCGGCATGGCGCGGCGAAGCAACGAAGTGAAGGCCGAAGCGCTCGAGATCATAAATCGGGCTGTTGAGTCCGACGATTTCGATTTCGCAGCCATTGCAGGAGCCGGCGTCCACTTCGCGAATGTGAAGCGAGCGCCCCAGCACTTTCACCGCCCTCGCCTTGATCTCCCTGCCCAGAGCTTCGATGACATCCTCCTTTGCGGCCGCCGGCGTGCCCTGCCCTGTCGCGGATCCGGAGGGAGATGAAATCAAGTGGTCGTGGGTGCCGTCGGGCTTGAGGCTGTAGTCGGCGCCGGAGACGAGGTCCGGGCGCTGGCTGGCGGCACACTCGCAGACGTTGGTCATCCGGACCGCCGGATCGACCTCGGCGCAAAGCCCGCAGAAGATGCATTTCGCCAGATCGAGCTGGGCGCGGCGCCCGCCGTTGTCGTCGCGATAGGCGATGGCCCCGGTGGGGCAGATCGCGGCGGCCGGGCGGGCATCCTTCCAGGCCGCCCAGTCGATTTCGGGACGGCCGCGCGCATGGGGCGACACCGCCGGCGGCGCCGCCGGATAGGAGGTGGTCACAACGCCCGTGGTCAGACTTTGCCGGAGAACGTTGAACATGGGTCAGCGGTCCGTACCGGAGTACGACAGGTTGAAGCTCTTGTTCACCACTGGAAAATCAGGGATGATGTTGCCGAGAATCGCCTCGGTCAGCGCCGGCCAGTTCTGGAGCGACGGGTCTTTGACCTTGCAGCGGGCCAGGCGGTTGCCGGGTGCAGTGCGAATCCAATGGAAGATTTCGCCGCGCCAGCCCTCGACATAGCCGAGCCCCACCCGCTCGGCTGGCAGTTCGCCGATCTCCGCCCGTAATGAGCCGGTGGGCAGCTTCGCAAGTACCTGCTGGATGATGGCCAATGACTGGTAAATCTCTTCGCGCCGCACCACGAGCCGGTGCTGCACGTCGCCTTCCGCGAAGACGGGCACGGTGAAATTCACCTGGTCATAGAAGGCGTGGGGGAAGTCGCGGCGCAGGTCGCGATCGATGCCGGACGCGCGGGCGGCAAGGCCCACGACGCCGAGGTCGCGCGCCACTTCCGGCTTGAGCACGCCGGTGGTCTCGAGCCGGTCGCGCGTGCCCGAGGATTCGCGGAGGAGTTCGACGAGCGACGCGAACTCGGGCTTGAGCGCGGCGAGCAGCTCCGCCAGCGCCTGGAGCTGGCCGGAGTCGAAATCGAAACGCACGCCGCCCAGGCACGCCATGCCGCGCAGGAGGCGATTGCCGGTGAGCAGTTCATTCGCCCGCAGCACCTTCTCCTTGAGTCGCATCGCGTGCATGTTGGCGGTGACGAATGCGACATCCGTGCAGATGGCGCCGATGTCGCCGAGGTGATTGTAGAGGCGCTCCAGTTCGAGGCAGATGGTGCGCAGGGCGCGGGCCCGGGGCGGTACCTCCGCGCCGGCGGCCCGCTCGACCGCATGGCAAAACGCCGTCGCGTGCGCAAAACCCGAGTCGCCGGAGATGCTTTCCGCCAGCCGCACGCCGTGCGCGACGGGCAGGCTTTCGAAGAGCTTCTCAGTCCCTTTGTGCGTGTAGAACAGGCGCAGCTGGAGGTAGAGCACCGGTTCGCCGGCCACGCTGAACAAGAAGTGCCCCGGCTCGATGATGCCGGCGTGCACCGGACCGACGGGCACCTGAAAGACCCCTTCCCCTTCCACCTCACGGAATTTGTGCCGCACGCCCTGAAAGGGCGGCAGCGTCGTGCGCAAGTCGAAGTCCTTGCGGAGCGGATAAACCTCCGGCCAGTCGTCGTGCAGCGCGCACCGACGGGGATTCGGATGCCCCAGCAGTTTCAGGCCAAACAGGTCCTGAATCTCGCGTTCCTGCCAGTTGACGGCGTGGATGGCGTCGGTGAGCGAAGCGAACTCCGGTTTCTCCGGAGGCACGGGCACGCGCAGGATGAAGAACCCATGCGACGCATCGAGGGCGAACACATAGTAGAGGTGAAAGGCGTGGTCGCTCGGCCGCGCGTCGTCGGCAAACAAGCTCACCAGCCGCGCGTTCCATTTCCGGACCAGTTGCGCGCAAAAACCCGCGACCACTTCCATCGGACCGTGGAAATAGATTTCGTTGACGCGCGGCGCGTCGACGGCCGTGAACCGGCCGGGAAGGCTCTCCTGCAGATCGGCCAGAATGGGAAGAAGCTCCGGCAGGATGTTCACGACACACCTCCAATGATGTGCGCGGCTTGCGGGATGCGGCGTTGCGACAGCGGACCCGGCAGCCGGCAGCCGAGGGTCACCGCGCCGGCCGGGAACAACGACGCCGCCCAACCGCGGGCGCAATCCGCCCCGGTGCGAACAGGGAACCAAGCGGTGGCGCCCTTCATGGTCTGCCTCCAATGATGCCCGCCGCCTGCTGCATCACCGCGAGCAGCGGCCGGGGCAGCCACAGGCTGAACAACAGCAATCCACCCAGCAGCAGGCCCATCGCGAGCACCCCGTCTCCGGGCCGGCCGTCGTGGTGGCGCGCGGCCCTCGGCTCGCCGGGAAGAATCCGCGTGAGTTGCAGCAGCAGGCCGCAGAAGCACGCAATCAGCGCGGCCAGCACCAGCACGCTCACCGTGTTCTGCCCCGCCGCGACGGCTCCGCTGATCACCGTCAGCTCGCTGAAAAACAGTCCGAACGGGGGCAGGCCGGCCGCCGCCACCGCCGCCAGACCCAGGAACAGCACCGTCACCGGCAGTGTTTTCACGACGCCCGGGCCAATCAGACGCAGCTCGAGCGTGTGGCAGGTCTGGTGGATGTTGCCGGCCGCGAAGAACAACACCGGCTTGGTCAGGGCATGATAGCCCATGTGCAGCAACGCCCCGAAAATGGTGATCGGCGTGCTCAGGCCGAGGCCGACGCAGATGAAGCCGATGTGCTCGAGGCTGGAATAGGCCAGCATCCGCTTGAGGTTTTTCTGCACCAGGATGAAGGGCGCCGCCAGAAACATGGACAGCAAGCCGAGTCCGAGCAGCAGGTGGCGGCTGAACCCGGAACCGAGACACGCGGTGGTGAGAATGTGAAATCGGAGCAAGGCATAGAGCGCGACTTTCAGCGAGACGCCCGAAAGCATGGCGCTGGTCGGCGACGGAGCCTCGCTGTGCGCATCGGGCAGCCACGTATGCATCGGCGCGAGGCCGGTCTTGGTGCCATAGCCGAGGAGCACGAACACGAAGGCCAGCCTGACCAGCCGCGGATCGAGCTGCGGGGCCACCGTCATGAGGTGCGACCAATTGAAGCTGGGGAGCGGCTGGGGATTGCTTTTGCAGGCGGCGGCATAGACGAAGACGGTGCCGAGCAGCGCCAGCGCCAGGCCCAGGCTGCCGAGCATGACGTATTTCCAGGCCCCTTCGAGCGAAGTCCGGCGGTTGTAGAGCGCCACTAGCAGCACGGAGGACAGGGCGGTGGCCTCAACGGCGGCCCACATCACGCCGAGATTGTTGGCCAGCACGACCAGGAACATGCCGGCGGCGAAGAGCGGCGTGAGCACAAAGAACTCCCGCACGCGACCGGCCGTCACCGCGCCGGCCGCCAGATCGCGCTGGAAGTAGCGCCCGGCATAGAGCGAGGTGGCGAGCGAGACGGCCGAAATCAGCAGTACCATCCACGCGCTCAGGGCGTCGGCCCGGAGAAACTCGCCCCACTCCGTCACCGCCCCACCGGCCAGCACCTGGCGGAGCAGCCCGATGCCCAGGGCGAGCGCGGCGCTGAAGGCGAGCACGTTGAGCGCCGCCATCGCGCGCCGCGCGCGCACCCGCAGGCACGCCACGCCAGCGGCGACTGGGACGACAAGGAGGAGCGTGAGCAGGTTCATGGCCGGAAAGGGTGTGGCGGACAATGACGGCTCCGCCCGAGCCGACGGCGCCGGCGGACGAATTTTGGTCCAGAGGGTGTGCGGTTCACCGGCGGCATGTCATCCCTTCAACTGGCTGAGTTTGCTCACGTCCATCGAGGCGAACGTCTCGCGGATGCGGTAGACCAAAATCCCCAGAATCATCACGCCCACCAGGACGTCGAAGAAGATGCCGAGTTCGACGACAAGCGGCATGCCGTAGGTTGTGAGCGCCACGGCGGCGAGCATCACCCCGTTTTCCACCGTGAGCAGGGCGAGCACCTGGGTGATGGCCTTCCGTCGGTTGATCATGAGGAAGAAGCCGGTCAGCACCAGCGTGATGGCGACCGCCAGCGTGTTGTTGCCCAGTCGTTCCAGCGACGTGAAGGGCCGGGCCACCAGGTAGCCGAGCAAGGTAAGACCGCCGCAAATGAGCATGGAGGTGGGAAAATTGACCAGCGGCTCGATCTCCTGCACGATCCGCATGCGCCGCACCTGCCGGTCCAACAGCCACGGGAGGAACAGGACCTTGCCCGTGAGGGTCAGCGCCACGACGACATAGACGTGGAAGGCGCCGTGAAAATACGCCACGACGGCCGCGATCCCCGCCAGAAACAGCGACTGGAGGGCAAACAGGCGGATGCTGGTCAGCAGCATGCGCTGCGCCACCAAGAGCAGCTGCACCACCAGCATCAGGGCGGCCAGCAGGGCGATGAGCTGCGAGGCAATGATGGACGAAAGCGCGGTGTTCATCGGGAGGCCTATTGGAACAGGAACGTGGAAAACAATGCCAGCGCCGCCAGCACGAAGGCCGCGCTGAGCAGATCCGGCACGCGGAAAAGGCGGAGCTTGGCGTTGGTGGTTTCCACGAGCACCACAATGCCGGCGAGCAGGAACAACTTGGCCAGGTAGGCCAGCAGACCCAGGCCCAGCTCAGCCGGCGCCGTGCCCGCGGCCAGGCCGAAGGGGAAGAACACATTCACGAGCAGCGTCATCAGGACCAGCTGTTTGATGGAGGCGCCCCATTCCATGAGCGCCAGATTGCGGCCCGAATACTCCAGCAGCATCGCCTCGTGGATCATCGTCAGCTCGAGATGGGTGGCGGGGTTGTCCACGGGAATGCGGCCGGTCTCGGCCAGCAAAACGACGAAGAGGCCGGCAAATGCGAGCACGTGCATCGGGTTGAGCAGGCTCCACGCCGGCCCCTGCGTGGCCGCGACGATCCGGCTGAGATCGGTGGATCCAGCCGAGATGGCCACGGTGAAGATGGCCAGCATCAGCGCCGGTTCGGCGATGGCCGCGATCGTCATCTCGCGGCTGCTGCCCATGCCACCGAAGGCGCTGCCCGGATCAAGCCCGCCCAGGGCCAGAAAGAACCGGCCGAGCGCCAGCAGGCCGACGAGAGCCAGCACGCCGCCGAAGAGGCTCAGCGGCGCCTGCAGGGTGATGGTCGGCACCAGCAGCCCGGCCAGCAGCGCGGTGAGAAAAATCACGTAGGGCGCAAACGAGAAAACCCAGGAGGCGTGCTCTGAAACCACCATGTCCTTGCGCAGCAACTTCAGCAGGTCGAGGTAGGGCTGCCAGGCGGGCGGTCCCCGGCGGTTTTGCAGCCGCGCCTTCCCCTGCTTGATGACACCGCTCACCAGCGGCGCCACCAACAACAGCAACCCGGTCTGCAGGATGATCGCCAGGGCGTCGGGCTTCATAGGGCAAACAGGAGGAGCAGCAGCAGGGTCACGAAGATATAGATGAGATAGGCCTGCAGGCTGCCGGCCTGCAGGGCGCGCATCCGGCGCGAGACCCGCCAGACCAGCCAGTTCAGCGGGCGGTAGATCCGCGTCTGGAAAACCTCCTCCACGTGGCTCTCGAAGCGGAGGTTCTTCGCGAAGTAGGGCGAAAAGTCGTATTCGCGCTGCACCTCCCGGCGCGGCCGGAACAGGGCCTTGAAAATCATCCGGATCGGTTTGGAAAAGCCGGTGGCGGTGTATTCCATGCGCGGTGTCAGTCCCTGCAAACCGCAGTCCCACGTCGGCCCCCGGCGCACGCGCGTCCCGCGCGCGAAGACCAGCCAAAGTCCCAGCGGCACCGGCAGCAGGCAGAGTGCCATCAGCACGAGGCCCGCTGTCGAGACGGTGCCGCCGGTCGCCGTCGCACCCGACAGCACCAGGCCGCCGGCCAGGCTCAGCCGCGTGCTGAGCTGTGCGCCCGCCAGCTGCTGCGTCACCGGATCGAGCAGCTTCAGGAACTGCGTCGGAAACAATCCGAGGAAGACGCAGGCCGCGGTGAGGACGCCCTGGCCGAGGAGCATCGTGGGCGGGGCTTCGGCGGCGTGCGCGGCGTGCTCGCTGCGCGGCTGGGCGAGAAAGGTGATGCCGAAAGCCTTGACGAAGCACGCCGCCGCCAGCGCCCCGGTCAGGGCCAGCATCGCCCCGCTGAGCGGGAGCATCAGCCGGACCAGGCTGGACGTCGTGCCGAAACCCTGCAGGAGCGACTGGTAGGTGAGCCATTCGCTGACGAAGCCGTTGAGCGGCGGCAGGGCCGATATGGCCACCGCGCCCATCAGGAAGAAAAACGCGGTCTTCGGCATGCGCTTCACCAGCCCCCCCATTTCCTCCATGTTGCGTGTGTGAGTGGCGTGGACCACCGCGCCCGCCCCGAGAAACAGCAGCGCCTTGAACACGGCATGGTTGATGGTGTGATACAACCCCGCGATCAGCGCCAGCGACGCCAGCAGCGGATGGCCGGTGTGCAGGAACATCAGCGCCGCGCCCAGACCCATCAGGATGATGCCGATGTTCTCGATGCTATGATAGGCGAGCAGGCGTTTGAGGTCGTGCTCCATCAACGCGTACAGCACGCCGAGCACGGCCGAGATGGTGCCGATCGCCAGCACGGTCACGCCCCACCAGTTGGGCGGCGGACCCATGAAGTCGAACCACACCCGCGCCAGTCCGTAGATGCCGGTCTTGATGATCACACCCGACATCAGGGCGGAGACGTTGCTCGGCGCCGCCGGATGCGCCACCGGCAGCCAGATGTGCAGCGGAACGATGCCCGCCTTGATGCCGAAGCCCACCAGGAAGAGGATGAAGGCCGCGTTGCGCGGGCCGGCGGCCATTTTGGCGCCCACCGCGTGAAAGCCCTCGAAGCCGTAGCCGCCCGAAGCCTGGAACAACAAAAGGAAACCGAGGATGAGACAGCCGGTGCCGATGTGCGACATGACGAAATAGAGCACACCGGCATTGCGCGCCTCCTCCTTCTCATGCTCGAAGCTGACCAGGAAGTAGGTCGTCAGCGCCATGATCTCCCACACGACGAGGAAGAAGACGGCGTGGTCGGCGAGGAATACGAGCGTGGTCGCGAGCAGCATCGCATTGAAGAATGCGCCGAACACACCGATGTTCTTGCGACCGTGGAAGCTTCGGACGTAGCCGAGCGAGTAGAGCGACAAAGCCAGGCCCACCAACGAGACGATCAGGGTGAAGAACAGCCCCAGCGGATCGAGGCGGATGGTGAATTGGATGTTGGGAATGAGCGCCGGGAGCAGCTGCACAGGCTGGTGCGCATCACGGGCACCGGTGGCCAGCGCGGAGACACTGGCCACGATTCCGCTGAGAGAACTCAGCGCTGCGCACCCAAACGCGCCGACGTTGGCCACCTTTCCGGCCCGCAGGCAGAGCAGCCCGGTGACTGCCCCAGCGACATATCCCAGGAGGGTCAACCACACCAAGATGAGAGGCAGCTGGTCCATGACGCGCACTCAATTCATGCAGCGGGCGGGCATTCCGCCACCATGCAAGTGATCAGGCCGACCTCGACCGCAACCGCCGGGCCAAAAGCGAGAACCCCGGCCAGAGGCGACACGAAGAGCGCCGATGCACACCGACGACCGGTTCGGCCGCAACCTCTCGACCGAGGCAGAGTCACGTCGCACCGGGGAGTCCCGGTCGGAGCGGCAAAGCGCCCAGGGCGGCTTGGAAGGCGTCTCGTCTTCAACAGGAATCGGGTTACGCCTGCGGCGCAGGCATCAGGCTGCCGCGCAGGACAACCTCGCGGAACACCGCAATGATTCCCGCGCTGTCGACCGCATTCTGGATCGAATCCATGAACAGATGGTTTCCGGACAGTCGCGCCAGGGCCGAGATCAAGGGCAGATAGTTCTCGGGATCGGTGGTCGGCACAGCCAGCAGGAACACCAGGCGCACCAGCTGAGTGTTCCGTGGACTCCACGCGAACGGCTCGTCGGCGCGCCCGAATGCGAAGGCCAGTTTCTTCACACCAGGAAGCCGGGCATGCGGGAACGCCATGCCCGCCTCCATGCCGGTGCTCAGGAGGAATTCGCGGTTGAGCGCCTCGTGGTAAAAGGGCAGCCAGTCCGGCACGCAACCCTCCCGCTGCAATGCCAGGCTGAGTTCGTGGATGGCACCGGTCGCATCCCGGCCACCGAGATGCGGAACGATCAGGCCGGGAGTGGTGAAGTCTGCCAGCGTCATGGCGGTCGCACCTGAGTCGGCGCCTGATCAAGCGGTAACGGTCGCCGGCTTCTTCCGCCCTTTGCGAACCGTGGCGGCGACCAAGGCGGGCGATTCCGCCGGAAGGGTGACTTCGTCCGGCGCCAGCAAGAGATAGCAACCGCAATTCTCGCAAAGATAGACATCCTTGGGTTGGAGCAGGCTGGCGGTGGTGCCGGAGGACACGCGCAGATGGCATTGGCCGCAGACACCATGGCGAACCAGCGCAGCACCTTTCCGGCCCTGGGCAATCAGGCGGTCGAAATGACTGAGAATCGGCACGGGCACGTTCTCCCGCAATTCCCGGATTCGGGCCCGCCGCTCGGCCGTGACCGGCGACTTCTGCAAAAGTACCTGTTGCAGGGCGTGCAGATTCTCGACGATGGTGTTCATGTCGGCTTTATCTGCAGGGATCGTGCCCGCGAGGTCGTCTGAGCCTTAAGCGATTGCACCGCGGGCGGTTGCCACGCTTGCCCGATCCACCCGCTCGGGCGGGCCCGGCTTGCCAGGGGTTTTCTGTGCACTCTTTGCGCTGCTCCTCACTCGCTTGTGCAACCCAGCCGGAAACTCGGTGCGACGCACCAAAGACAACGCTCCCCGCCTCCTCTCTACTCGCCGTCCGGCGCGAAGATGGACCGGGGGCTCCGCCCACCGCCCCGGCGCCGATCCGCGCTCCGTAGAAAAATCCGGGCGACCGTCTGTTGCTCTCACGAGAACACTCGATCCAGCAACAGGAGATCGCCCGAATCGCAATGCTGACAAACACGCGCTCCGTCTTGGGACAGCCGGAGCAAGCCGGCCGCCCCGACGGGGAGTGCTCAGCGGCCTTTTGCGGCGCGGTTCTTGCGCCCCTTCCCCGCCGACGGCTGGCCGGGAGCAGGAGGAGTGACGGGCGCTTTTGTCGGGACCGCCGCCGCCGGAGGCGGCGTGGCGCTGGCGGCGGGTGCTGGAACTGGCGCGGGGAAGCCCGCGGGCGGGTTCACCGCGGGAACAGACGGTGTGGGAGACGGATTTGGATTATCCATAAGCTTGACTGTGGTTTGGAATTCGGATGGCCGGAGTCGTCGTGACAGCGGCTCGCCCCCAGTTCTGCATCGCGTGTGCCGAAGTCTGCATCCGTCGTTTAACGAATTGAGCAAAAACCGCTTATGCCCCAGCGCCGCCTCCCGGCGCCTCCGGCTGAATCGAGCCCGCCAGGCGATTTGGGCAAATTATGCACACGCTCTGCCAATGCTGTGCAGGCCGCGCGCCCGGCCTCGCCTCGCACCACCGCCCAATCGTTCTCCGGGATGCGCCGCTATTTCTGGCCGTCGGTCTTGGGCTTATCCAGCAGTCCGTATTGCTTCAGCTTGTATTGGAGCGATCGCCGGCTGATGCCCAGCATCCGGGCCGCCGCCTCCCGGTTCGAGGTCTCTTTCGTGAGCGTCTGTCGGATCAAGAGCTTCTCGACCTCCGCGAGCGTCATGCCCGGCCGGATCGAAAAACTGGCGGCATTTCGGTCGTGCTCGCGCAGAAAATCCGGCAGATCGTCCACGGCCACCTCCGTCCGGCGGCACGTCAGAACGAGGCGCTCGATCACGTTGCGCAACTGCCGCACGTTGCCGGGCCAGGGAAAACGCTGGGCCAATTGCATCGCTTGTGCGGAGAACCGCAAGGACCGGCGCTTATGTTTGGCGGTGAAGTGCTCCAGGATGGTTGCGACAAGCAGCGGGATGTCCTCGGCGTGATCGCGGAGCGGTGGGACCGTGATGGGCACGATGTGCAGCCGGTAGAAGAGATCCTCCCGGAATTTTCCAGCCGCCACGGCCTCCTCCAGGCGTTTGTTCGTCGCCGCCACCACGCGCACGTTCACCCGGATCAGTTCCGTGCCACCGACCACGCGGAAGCAGCCGTCCTCCAGCACCCGCAGCAGATCGCCCTGCCCTTTCGCCGGCAGGTCCCCGATCTCGTCGAGGAAAAGCGTGCCGCCGTCGGCGAGCTGGAACCGGCCCGCCTTGCTCGCCACGGCGCCGGTGAACGCCCCTTTCGCGTGGCCGAACAGTTCCGCCTCCACCAGCTGTTCCGGCAGTCCCGCGCAGTTGACAAAGATGAATGGCCGGTCCGCCCGCGCGCTCTTCGCATGAATCATCCGCGCCACGAGCTCCTTGCCCGTGCCGCTTTCCCCTTCGATCAGCACGGTGACCTCGCTGCGCGCCACCTCGTCCGCCATGCGCACCACCTGGCGGATGGCTTCGCTGTCGCCGACCAGCAAGCTGGGCTCGGAGCCCTTCTGCACGCGCAGGCGCAGCTCGTTGTTTTCCGCCACCATGGCCTGGAACTCCAGGGCCTTGAGCACCAGCGCCCGCAACCGTTGCATGTCGAGCGGCTTCGTCAGGTAGTCGTAGGCGCCTTCCTTCATCGCCTCGACGGCGCTCGCCACCGTGCCGTAGGCCGTCATCAGGATGAACACCGTTTCGCGACTGGCCCGCCGCGCTTCCTTCAGCAACTGCAGCCCGCTCATGTCCGGCATGCGGACGTCCGTAAGCACCAGGTTGTAGAGCCGTCTGCCGAGGAGCGCGAGCGCCCCGCGCGCATCGTTGGCGGCATCGACCACATAGCCTTCGCGACGCAACGCCTCCTGCACCCCGGCGCACAGCCCGCGCTCGTCGTCCACGACCAGAATGTTGACCTTGGTCCTATCCATGGATCTTTGCCTCCCGCAGGGGCAGCTGCAGCGTGAACACGGCGCCGCCGCCCGCCGTGTCGTCCACCTTGATCACCCCGCCGTGCGCGGTCGCGATCTGCTGCACGATCCACAGCCCCAGGCCGCTGCCTTCGGATTTGGTGGTGAAAAACGGTTCGAAGATGGCCGATCGTTTCTCCCCCGGCACGCCGGGTCCATTGTCCGATACCTCGAGGGCAACGACCCCGGCGCCCGGCTCCACGCGGGCGTTCACCTGAATCCGGCCGTTGCGCTCGACCGCCTGGATGGCGTTGATCACAAGATTGATCAGGGCCTGCTTGAGCTGGACCGGATCAGCGATCAACGGTGGGAGGGCCGCTGGAACGTCCGTCGCGATTTCCACGTTGCGCGCCGCCGCCTCGGGGCGGAGCAGCTCGCAAACATAACGGACCACCTCGGCCACCTCGACCGTCTGCAGATCGAGGGACGACGGTCCGGCCAGACTCAGAAACTGGCGCACAAGATTCTCCAGGCGCTGCAGCTCACCGCGGATGATTTCAAACCGGCCCGCGGTCTGTGCCTGCAGTGGCGCGGCGGCCTGCGCCAGATCCTCCTCCAGCAACTGCACATGGATGGCGAGCGAGCTCAGCGGATTGCGGATTTCATGCGCCAGGCGCGCCAGCAGGCGCGAGAGCAGTCGCTGCTTTTCCTCCGCCGCCAATTGTGTCACGTCCTGTCCGAGAGCGTTGGCCAGCAGTTTTTCCACCCGGGTAGGCTAGCAGATTATCCCGCGGGGGCCAGCCCGGGCTGCGCCAGCTTCGTCGGCAAGGCCGGATGGCGCGGCACGCCCGCTCACCGCTCTTCCGGCGGCTTCACGTGGCCGAAGGTGCGCCAGATGATGAGATCATAAGCGCTCTTGAGGCCGCCGCTGAGCACGAAACACCAGCCGGCGAGCGCCGGGACTCCCATGAGCGGTCCGGCCGCGAGCGGCCCGAGGGCGGTGCCGACCTGGCGGATGGTCGTGGTGATGCCGTTCGCCGCCGAGCGTTCCGCGGCCGGCACGATGGCGTTCACGTAGCTCTGGCGCGTGGGCACGTCCATCTGCGCGATCAGATGCCGCGCGAGCAGCACGCCCACGGCCGACCCGAGTGTCGGCATGAACGGCACCAGCATCAGCAGCACGTTGGAGGGCAGGTGCGTGAACACCATCGTGTTGAGCAGGCCGAAGCGCTTCGCCAGCGGCGCGGCGGCCAGGGCCGAGAGGCCGGACAGCAGCGTCGTGCCGAAAAAGATTCCGCCGAGCGTCGCCAGATCGACGCCGAATTTCCGGTGGAACCAGTAGGCCACGAAGCTTTGCACGATGAAACCGCCGCCAAACGCGTCGAGCGTGAACAGGCCGCTGAGCCTCGCCACATGGCCCTTTGCCTCGTGCAACCCGTGCCACGACGCCGGTATCACTCCGCGGCCCGATGCCGGATCCGTCCGGGGCGCCTCGACCTCGCGACCGAGCAGATTGAAGACCAGAAACAATCCAACGCCGAACCCGGCGTAGATCCAGAGCAGCGCCCGGTAGCTTTCCAACGGCGTCCAGCCCCGGAGTTGCAGCTGGTCCGCGAACCAGCCGCCGGCGAGCGCGCCGAAGGCGTTGGCGGTGAACCCGAGCACGTGCGACCAGGCAAACACCCGCGTGCGGTCCTCGTCGCGGATCACTTCGGTCAGACACGCCTGCTCGATGGCGAGGAACGGTCCGAGTTCGTTGCCGCTCGGGCTGAGCACGCCGATGACCGCCGCCACCAGCAGCAGCCAGAAGCTGTCGAGCACCGCCATGCCCGCGCCGCCGAACACCATGAGCACGGCGCCGACCAGCAGCATCCGCCGGCGGCCGAGGCGGTCGGCGCGCGTTGTCAGGCTGAGCGAGATCGCCGCATCGCCGAGCAGGGTGAACGCCAGCAGCACGCCCACCCGCGCCTCGGAATAGCCGAGCGCCCGGAGATAAAGCACGAGCACCACCGCCAGGAAGCCGTAGGCAAAGAGCCGGAGAATCCGGGCGGCAAACAGCAGCGCGAAATCCCGGGGGGCGGTGGTGGGCAGGGCCATGGCGCGATGGGTGGCAGTGGAACGCCAACCCCTCCGCGGCGCAAGCGCGGCCGCGCGACCTCTTCCGCTCCGCCGGCTCCTCGCCAGCGGGCGGCGTCACCGATTGAGCCACGCCCGTCGGGTTGGGGGCCGGGGATGGATACGACTCCGCGAAGGCTTCGACGAATCAGCCACCGGGTCGTCCGTCGCGCTCGGCGCGCCCTTCTGCTGGCCAGCAGAATGCCGGCTGGCCGAACGCGCTCGCATGCCGCCTATGTCACGGCTTGGCCGGCGTTGCGTCGGACTTGGGCTTGTCCGCTTTCGACGAGAGCATCCACAGCCAGATGCAGAGAGCGCCCGTGATGATCACCACGATGGCGCTGATTTTCCGGCCGATGATGTGCCCGTCGACGATGATTCCCAGACGGGTGATGATCCGCAGCAACTGCGCGAGGCACATAAGACCGAAGACCACGCTCGCGACGCGCAATCCGCAGGTTGGTGAATTCATGATAATATCCTTTTCTGGGGTTGGCCCACATGGGCGGTTCTCGCGGCATGCCCGGCGCTGGTCACCGTCGCTTCTGCCAACAATCAAGGCGCCTTTCAATCCGATTCATCTCCCGACAGAAGCAGGCGGTCCGGTTCTGCCGGCCCTTAGCCGGATCAATGCAACTGAATCTGTAGGGCCGCGCCTCGGCGCGTGCCGTTTCGTTCTTGTCGGGGCGGTTGCCCGAAAACGTAGGGGCGCAGTCTTGCCCGTTCGACACGCTCAGGGCCCCGAGCCTGTCGAGGGGCTGCGCCCCCAGAGTAGGGCGCGACTCTGCTGTCCAGCAGAGCACCCCTACGAGTCTGCGCGGACAGGTAGGGACGGACCGCTGGGCCGTCCGTGCCTTTCTGACGTGT
>JBGOXZ010000013.1:0-21012 GCA_041479395.1 Opitutaceae bacterium | reverse complement strand
CGAACGGTGACGGACGTCGCGAGTGAGTCTGTCGTTCAACTGCATCGTTCCGGCTAAGGAGCAACCGCCGGCAAGGTTCATGGTTGCGACGGATTCTAGTCCGGCCGCTCCGCGCCGCAATGGGAAAGCCGGAACCGCGCAACCTTTTTGACTCATGGCCGGTTGTGCCCAATGGTCCTCGTCCTCCATCATGCACTATCGATCCATTGGCCGGCAGGGTTTCAACTGCTCGGAAATCGGCTTCGGCGCCTGGGCCATCGGCGGCGCCTGGGGCGCCCAAGCCGACGATGATTCGCTGGCCGCGCTCGATCGCGCCCTCGATCTTGGCGTCAACTTCATCGACACCGCCGCCGGCTACGGCGACGGCCGCAGCGAGCGGCTGATTGCGCGCGTGCTCAGCCGGCGTACTGCCGCGGGGAAGACGGACCGGGTGTTCGTTGCCACCAAGACGCCGCCCGCGCCCGGCCCCTGGCCGCCCTCGCCCTACTGCAGCGCCGACGAGCGTTATTCCGAAAGCTACCTGCGCGCCAACGTCGAGGAACGGCGGCGCAACCTGGGCGGAGAACGTCCCGATCTCCTCCAGCTGCACACCTGGACGCGGGCGTGGAATCGCAAGCCGACGCCGTTCCGGATCCTGCGCCAGCTCCAGCGCGAGGGAAAGATCGGCCTCGTCGGCATCTCCACGCCCGAGCACGACCAGAACTGCGTGATTGACCTCATGCGCGGCGGCTGGGTCGACACTGTGCAGGTGATCTACAACCTCTTCGAGCAGGAGCCCGCCGCCGAGCTGCTCGACGTGGCGCGGGAATGCGGGGTGGGCGTCATCGTGCGCGTCGCGTTCGACGAGGGCGCGCTCACCGGCAAATTCACCCCGGATACGAGATTCCCGGACGATGATTTCCGCTCACGCTACTTCGCCGGCGACCGGCTCGCCCGCACGATCGCCCGCGTGGACGAGATCAAAAAGGATCTCGCCGGCGGCGGTTTCACCCTGCCGCAGGCCGCGCTCAAATTCGTGCTCGCCCACCCGGCGGTATCGACCGTCATCCCGGGCATTCGCAGCGTCGCGCAAGCCGAGGCCAACTGCGCCGTGTCGGACCTGCCGGACCTGCCGGGCGACCTCCTGGCCAGGCTCCAGCGCCACAATTGGCGCCGCAGCATCTGGTATGGCGGGAAGTGACCGGCCGGCACGCTCCCGTCTTGGGTGGCAGGCCTTTGTCCGAGGGCGACTGCCTCACGGGCGTTTTCCCGTTGGCGCGGCGCTGTTTACTCCGCAGTCTCAAATCATGAAATCTGCCGCCGCACCCCGCCTCATCCTCGCTCTGGGAGTTCTGTTTCTCGCCGCGGCCGCTGGATTCGCCGCCACGCCCGCGGCCAGCCTCACGGCCCAGCAACAACAATGGCTGGCCAAGGCCGGGCGGCATGAGAAAGCCGGCTGGACCTATCTCCACATCGAGGGCGGGCCGCGCGAGCGCGGCTTCCAGCACGGTTACCTGCTGGCAAAGGAGATTGCCGAGTGCTTGCGCGTGCGACGCGCGGTGTGGCGGTACAACACGGCCATGGAGTGGAACTGGTTGTTGCAGGAGACCGCGCGGTTCCTGACGCCGGCGGTGGATCCGGAAAACCGCGAGGAATTGCTGGGCATCGTGGACGGCCTGCAGGCCGCCGGTGAGCCCACCACGCTCGACGAACTGGCGGCCTACAATGCCTGCATGGAGCTGGAGGGATATTGGTGGCCGGAGATGAAGAAGAAAATGGATGGCCGTGCCACGGTGGTCACGGCGCCGCCGCAGTCCTGTTCCTCGTTCATCGCCACCGGCCGGATGACCAAAGACGGCGGCGTGGTGCTCGGGCACAACACCATGTCCAGTTACGTCGAGGCCAACTGTTTTGTCATCATCGACATCCTTCCCGCCCGGGGCCACCGCATCCTCATGCAGACCGTGCCGGGATGGATTCACAGCGGCACGGATTTCTTCATCACTGACGCCGGACTGGTCGGAGCAGAGACGACCATCGGCGGCTTCAGCGGCTTTTCCGAGAAGGGCGTCCCGGAATTTGCGCGCATGCGCCGGGCGACGCAGGACGCCGGCACCATCGACGCGTGGTGCGCCCTCATGAAACAGGGCAACAACGGTGGCTACGCCAATGCGTGGCTCCTCGGCGACGTGAACACCGGCGAAATCGCCCGGCTGGAGCTGGGCCTCGTCCACACCGCGCTCGAACGCACGCGCGACGGTTTCTTCCTTGGTTCCAACGTGGCCGAGAACCTGCAGATTCTCCGCCTGGAAACGAACACGAAGGAAACCGATATCCGCGATTCGAACGTCGCCCGCCGGGTGCGCTGGAAACAACTGATGGCGCAGCACCGCGGAGCGATCGACCTTGCCTTGGCGAAGGTGTTTGAGGCTGATCATTACGACGCGTATCGCGGCACGGAGCAACCCAGCGCGCGAACACTGTGCGGGCACTTTGAGTTGGACGCCGAGGCGAACGAATCATGGCCGGGCGTGCCTTTCGCCTGCATGGGCACGGTGGATGCAAAGGCCGTCGACGCGACCATGGCGAGACGCATGAGCTTCGCCGCGCGCTGGGGCTCGGCGTGTGGCCGCGCATTTGATGCTGAAAAATACCTGGGAGCCCACCCGCAATTCGACTGGATGGAGGGTTTGTTGCAGAGCCGCCCGGCCGAGCCGTGGATCGAATTCCAAGCCGGCGAGAACAACTGAACACCCGCCTCGGATCGGGTTTGCTCCAGCCTTGGCAGCGTCCGGACTCTGCCCGAGACTGCCCGCAAGGTGATCCTGCTCTTCGCCCTCGCCCCGTTGTTCCTCGCCTTCGAGCTCTGGCAGCTCGTCATCGCGGAGCGCTATGTGGGCATCAAGCAGATCGAGCGCGGCACGGATCCGCGCGAACTCGGTCTCGGCGAATTCACCTCCGCCTTCTGGAGTCTCACCCTGCTGGCCTACTGGGCGTGGATGGCGCTGATGCTGTTCCAGCCGTGGGGCCGTCTGCAGGTGCTGGCCCTCATCGGTGTGTCATTGCTCGGCTTCATGGTCCGGCGCGGCTGCGGATTGAAATGGGTGCTCGTCGTGCTGACCTTCGAGGGCGCGATCCGCATCGGCATGCTGCTGTCGCTGTGCATGCTGGCGTGGCGCCGGCTGCTTTAGCGTCGGCGCGGTCGGTGGCGGCTTTGAATTTTGAGTTTCGGCCTCCGGGCTGGAACGCTGCCGTTCGCGTTCAGAGTAGAGCGTTCAGGGTCCGGCGTCAGACGTCTGGCATCCGTCCTCTGTCCTCTGATCTCTGTATTTTGTCCTCTGATCTCTGTCCTCTGACGTCTGCCCAGCCGGCGCCTCAGATCCCCAGCCGCCGCGTGAAACCCTTGGATTCCGCCGCGCCGAACGACGCGGAGAAAAACTCCTGCGCCACGCCCATGAGCCGGAAGTATTTCTGGTAATCGCCCGCCCACGAGTTCGGCACGCAGATGCGCTTCAGCACGCCTTTGCCAACCTTGTCCGGGGCGGCCGCATCCGGCGCGAGCTCCATGGTGAAATTCGGTTTCTGCGTGTGCACCACATAGTGTCGGGACGAGCCGGGCTCGTCGCGCTCAATCCGCAGGAAATTGGGGAAATGCATGACCGCGAGCGACCCCGCAACGTAACCATCCCGCCCTCTGTCACAAGCCCCAATTTGACCCGCGCGGCCCCTCCTGGGCGCCCCGGACCGGCCGGCCGGCTGGTCCGCTCCGGGGCGCGTGGCCGGGGTGGTTGCCGCCGCAGCCGTTTAGCCTTGAGCAATGCGCGTCCCGCCCGCAAAACGGGTGCGTCCCGCTGCCTTCCCCCTCGCGTCCACCCATGAAACTCGACGACGTCCCGCGGCTGCCCAAGCTGCCCTTCATTCTTGGCGACATCGCCCTCCTGCTCCTCGCCTGGCTCATCGCGGCCCGCCACCCGCATCCCTTCTCCCCCCTCCCGCTGCTCCTCATCACCGGCTGCGTTGTGGCCGGGTGCGTGGCCTTTATCATTCCGGTCGTGGTCAACTACGTGCGCGACCAGGAGGAGGTCGCGGGCGGCCTGCGCCGCGAACTGAGCGAGCAATTCAAGCGCCTCATGGCGGCCTCCGAGCACCTCCAGCACTCGACCGTGCAGCTCAAGACCATCGAGGAAATCGCCACGAAGAACCTGCAGGCCGCCGAGAAACTGCCCTACCGCCTGCAGGAGAAGATCGCCGAGTTCAACCAGCAGCTCGCCGAGACCGAGAGCGAAGAGCGGGAGGCGCTCGAGCAGGAGCTCGCCATGCTGCGCTCCTCCGAAAGCGAACGCCTGGCCACCGCCGCGGGCAAGATCGCGCAGGCCACCGCCGAGTGGACGAAGCTCGAGGCGAACGCGCGCCAGCAGCTCGCGGCCGCGGCCCAGCTTGAACCGAAGCTCGCCGGCGTGCTGGCCGCCATCGACGCGAAGATCGCCGCGCTCGATGCAGCCATGAAAACGGCCGGCCAGATTTTCATTGCGCCCGCCAGCGCCCCGCCGCCAGCCGTCCTCTCGCGTGCCGCTCCCTCCGCCGAGCCCGCCCTCATCAACCCCGAACCGGGTGTCACTGAGCCCAGTCGGAGTGTCGAGCCGGTCGCGGCCGTGGCGAGTGCCGAGGTCCCGGCCGCGGCACCAAAGCCTCCCCGCAAGCCTCGCCCTCCGAAAAAGCCCAGGGCGGAGGAGTCCGCACCCGCTGCGCCCGCCGGCCCGGAGCCTGGTGCTGTCGAGACGAGCCGCAGCGGCGAACGGACTGCCGAAACCCCCGCGCCGCCTCCGCCGCGCCCCGAGTCGACCGAACGAGCCGCGGCCGACCTCATTGCCGAGCCCGTCGCCGACGAGCCATCGCCACCCGAGGATTATTCGCAGGTTCCCCCCGAGGAAAGCCGGCCCGCGCCCACTCCGTCAGCCGACGGGCACACCCGTCTCACCGTCGTTTCCTACATCGGCATCGGCAACAAGCTCTACCTCCGTGGCGAAGGTCCCGGTCTGAGCTGGGACAAGGGCGTGCCGCTGCAGTTCGTCTCCATTGGCCGCTGGTGCTGGGAAACGGGCGACGCCACCGCACCCGTGACCTGCAAGGTTTACAAGAACGACAAGCTCGAGGCGCCCCTCGGCGCACTGACGCTCGCGCCCGGCACCGAGCAGGAAGTCACGGCGACCTTCTGAACCCGGCGGCAGGCACGCGGGAGAAGCGGTTCGCCGCTTCCTCCCCTTTCCTGCGTCCCACCAGATCGAGACTCAATAATGCGGCGGGCGCTCGCCGGCCTCCGGCGGCTCGCCGGGGTCCTCGGCGAGTTTCGCGCGCAGCTCCGTCACCTTCTTCTTGAGACGCGCAATATCCTCCGCCATCTCCAGCATCGCCTTGTCTTGCTCCGTCGCGTGACGCTGCAACCGGGCGAGCTGCTCTTCGAGCAGGGCAATGCGTCCGTTCTTCATGGCAGGAGAATCCAGTGCAGGGACCGGACCGCTGTTTGTCAGGTTCGCACGGGATTGAGCATCAGGTCAGCATCCGCCGCAAGGCCGCCGGCTCCGTCACCGGCGACCGGCACGCGAAATTCTCGCAGAGGTAGGCCGTGGCGCGACCGTCACGCGGTTTCATTTCCGCGAGATAAGGCACGCGCGCCGCCAGCCAGCGCCGGCCCTCGCCGCCTGCCCCGGGCCCATTGAGAGGGCCGTCAACCGCGAGCAGCACCCGCCGGGGACCAAGCCGCTCGTGCAACACCGCGGCGAGCGCGGCGAAGTCGTCTGCCCGCGGATCGCCCGCCAGCACCACCGTGCGCGGCGGCTGCAGCGCGAGTTCCTGGGCGCACAACAGCTGCGGGAGGGCATGCGGCGCATGCTCCCACTGCCCGCGCAATGCCGCGATGCACCGCACCGCCCGCCCGCGGTAGTCGGGTCTGTCCTCCGTCCTCCGCTTTCCGTCCTCTGCCCCGCGTCCCCTGTACTCCGCCCCGTCGCCGAGCATCCAGGCGAGACGCAACAAATTGCCGGCCGCCACCGAACCCGGCGCCGGCTCCGCCCCATCGTAGTCCTCCTTCAGCCGCGCGATGATGGCCGGATCATCCGCCCGCGAATTGAAGTAGCCGCCGGCCGCGGCATCCCAGAACAACTCGTCCATCTTCGACTGCAACCGTTCCGCCCACTGCAGCCAGCGGAGGTCAAACGACGCCTCATAGACATCGAGCAAACCCTGGACGAGATACGCATAGTCCTCGGCAAAGCCCGGGATGGCACTGCGACCCTGGCGATGGCTGCGATAGAGCGTCCCGGTCTGATCGTCGAACAGCTCCCGTCGGAGGAACTCCGCCGCGCGTACCGCGTGTTCGAGATATCCGCGTTCGCCGAGCACCTGATGTCCCTTGGCCAGCGCCGAGATCATCAGGCCGTTCCACGCGGTGAGAATCTTGTCGTCGAGGTGCGGGCGTGGTCGCTGGGCGCGCACCTCGCGTAACCGGGTCAGGCCTGCCTGCAGTCGGTCGGCCGCCGCCGGGAGATCGAGACCAGCCTGCTGGGCCGTCTCCGCGAGCGGGCGGCGCTGCCGCAGAATGTTCTTCCCGCGAAACTCGCCTTGCGGATCGCGCGCCTCGGGCACGTTGCCGCCGTCGACCACTCCGTAGTGGGCGCAGAAAAACTCCGCGTCAGCGCCCAGGGCGCGCGCGATCTCCTCCTTCGTCCAAACATAGAATGCCCCCTCCGCCTGCGTGGCACGGGTCTCCTGACCCGTGTCTGTAGGAGGGTCGCCGCTTGCCGCCGCGCCGCTCCGCGGTTCAGACGGCCCGGCGACGAGCACCGGCCCTATGCTTACCGGTTTCCGGTCTCCGCTTTCCGGAATCATGCTGTCCGCATCCTCCGCCGAGTAGAAGCCGCCCGCCGGGCTCGTGACGTCGCGCAGCACATAGTCGAGGATGTCGCGTGCCACCCACGCGTAGCGTTCGTCGCCCGTCGCCTGCCGCGCTTCCAGGTAGCTGCAGGCCAGCTGGGCCTGGTCGTAGAGCATTTTCTCGAAATGTGGCACGAACCACTCCTCGTCCACCGAGTAGCGGTGGAACCCGCCACCGACGTGGTCGTGCAGACCGCCCTCCGCCATCTTGCGCAGCGTCAGCGTCGCCATCTGCGCCGCCTCCGTGCCGGCCGGGGATGTCACCCCCTGAACCGCCGCCACGCGGAACAGGAAATTGAACACGGCCGCCCGCGGAAATTTGGGCGCCCCGCCGAATCCGCCCTGCGTCGCGTCGAACGAATCCTGCAGCTGCTGGAAGCATCGGTCCCAAGCCTGGCCCGCGGCGGCGGTCAGCTCGCCCTCCGCCGGCGCAGGATCCCGTGTCACCAATTCCGGGTTCGAATCCTTCGCTCCATCGGCCGAAGCGGTCTGCGGTCCCCGCCATTCGCCCTTCGGCGCGGCGCTGTGCGCATAGGCGCGCAGCGCTTCAGTCACCCGCTCGCTCTCCGCGACCAGCTTCGGCCGTTCCTTCGCCCACGCCTGGGCCAGCACACCGAGGAGAGTAACCAGGCCCGGCCGGCCCCAGCGATCTTCCGGCGGAAAGTAGGTGCCGCCGTAGAACGGTTTGAGGTCGGGCGTCAGCCACACGCTCATCGGCCAGCCGCCGTGACCGGTCGCGGCCTGGACGTAGGTCATGTAGACGCGATCCACGTCCGGGCGCTCCTCCCGGTCGACCTTCACGGGCACAAAATCGCGGTTGAGCTGCTGCGCGATGGCCTCGTTCTCGAACGATTCGTGCGCCATCACGTGGCACCAATGGCAGGTGGAGTAGCCGATGGAGAGGAAGATGGGCTTCTGTTCCGTGCGCGCCCGGGCGAAAGCCTCCTCGCCCCACGGGAACCAGTCCACGGGATTGAAGGCGTGCTGGCGCAGATAGGGCGACTTCTCGCGGGCCAGACGATTGGTGAAGCGGGAGGATGCGGCAGCGGACATCGGCAAACCCTCGCCTAAACGCTCCGTGATGCAAAAAGAAAGTCGCCGCCCGCGCCAGCGGCGGGGAACCACGGATGGACACTGATGAACACGCATCCGGGAAGGTGGAGCGGTTCCTGATGAGGATTGCGCGGCGGAGCGGAGTTGGTTTTCGTCGGAAAAATCGGAAACCCGTCAAATGCCCCCGCTGTTCCCCTATCACCGTCAAATGACGATGGAGAAGTCTCCGCTCATTTTGTTGCTTTCGCCTACAGCCCCCCGTGCGGTGGCAGGAACGGAGACGGCAATGTGGCCTGGTTGCACCTGCGCCGTGTCTCCAGGACGCTCCTCGGCGCCTGACTGACCGCCATGCTGTTGCTCGATCTTACGCACACGAGTCACACGCAAGCCCGGACTGGCGTCCAGCGGGTGGCCCGCGCGCTCCAGCAGAATCTCGGCGCCGGCGCCACCGCCGTGACACGGGACCCGTTTCTCGGTGCGTGGCGCGTCCTTGAATCATGGGAACTGGCCAATCTTGCGAAAAGCCAGGGCGGCAAAAAACGCGGCCCCCAGTGGCAAACACTCGCAAAGTGGCGGGGCCACTGGCGGCGGGTCACCGGTCGCACGGCCGGCCATGCGCTGCGGGGTGAATATGACGGACTGATTGAACCGGAACTGTTCAGCGCCAAGGTCGCGCGCGACCTGCCCAGGCTCGGCCCGCATGTGCGCGGTCCGTGCGTGGCGGTCTTTTTCGACGCCGTCGCGCTACGCTTTCCCGAACTGGCGCCGCCCGGCACGGTCGCCTGGTCTCCGAGCTACCTGCGCGAACTGCTGATGTTCGACGGCATCGCGGCCATTTCGGAAGAGTCGCGTGAATCGCTCACCGGCTACTGGCGGTGGCTCGGAGTCACCCGGTCTCCCCCGGTCACGGCCATTTCGCTCGGGGTCGATCGCATGAAACCGCTGCCCGACGAGCAGTTCCCGCCGGCTTCCCGGCGGCCGGTGGTGCTCAGCATCGGCACCCTCGAAGGCCGCAAGAACCACGTGTCACTCCTCGAGGCCTGCGAGCAACTCTGGACCCGAGGTCTGGACTTCGAACTCCGGCTTATTGGCCACGTCAACGCCGAGACCGGGGGCGTCGCGCTGGCGCGCGCCCGCGCCCTGCAGGCCGCGGGCCGGCCCCTGCGCTACGACGGGCCGGCCGACGACGAGGAGATTGCCCGCGCCTACGCGGCGTGCGCGTTCACCGTCTATCCCTCCATCGCCGAAGGCTTCGGGTTGCCGGTCATCGAAAGCTTGAAACGCGGCAAGCCGTGCATCTGCTCGGCGCGCGGCGCGGTGGGCGAATCCGCGCGCGGCGGCGGATGCCTCGCCCTCGACGCCGTCGACCCCCCCGGCCTCGCCGGCGCCATGGATCGGCTGCTGGCGTCGCCAGCTGAACTCTCCGCGCTCTCAACCGCCGCCCGCGGCCGCATCTTCAAGACGTGGTCCGACTACGCCCGCGAACTTACCACCTGGATGCAAAGCCTGCCCCGCCGCTGACCACCGGCGTCACGCCACGGCGATGGCGGACACGCCGGCGGCGCCTTCCCGACGCGTGTCTTTTGGCTTACGCTCGCGGCGCCGGTCCTTACGCTGGCCGCCCGTCCTCCCATGCTCGGCGCGTTCCTCACCACCATTTTCTTCTCGCTGTCGGTGATCTTTGCCAACCGGTCGATCACCGCCGTCGGCATCACCCGCGCCAACCTCGGACGGCTGCTGGTGGCCCTCGTCTGCCTCGGCGCCTATGCGCACACTTTCGGGCGCGGCCTCGGCGGGGCGGGACGCGACTGGTTCCTGTTGAGCGGGCTGATCGGCATGGGCCTGGGCGATCTCGCCGGCTTCAACGCCCTGCCGCTGCTTGGATCCCGGCTGGCCATCCTCATGGGTCAGTGCCTCGCCGTGCCGGTTGCCATCGTCGCCGAGCGGGCGTGGCTCGGCACGCGGCTGACCGCCGGCCAGTTCCTGTGGGGCGCGGTCATCCTCTTCGGCGTGGCCCTGGCGGTGATGCCCACGCCCAAACGTCCGCCGCGCGTGCGGGTGCGGCCCATCGGTTTCCTGTGGGGGTTTCTCTCCGCCGTCGGCCAGGGCGTTGGCGCCGTGGTCAGCCGCCGCGCCGCCGAAGCTGCCACCCGGGCGGGCGAGTCCGTCGACGGCATCACCGCCGCCTACCAGCGGATCGTCGGCGGACTGGTGATCACGGCGGCATTCTTCACCCTGCGTGCGCTGATCCAGCGCGACCGCCGGCCGGAAACGCCGGCACCGCCGCCCGCCCGCAATTACCTTTGGATCGTCGTCAACGCCGTCTGCGGCGCCGTCATCGGCGTGAGCTGCTACCAGTGGGCGCTCGCCACGACCCCCAGCGGCCTTGTGCTGCCGATCGTCGCCACGACGCCCCTCGTCATCATCCCGTTCAGTTACCTGCTCGAAGGCGAGCGGCCGTCCCGGCGCTCACTGGCCGGCGGCGCCATCGCCGTGGCCGGCGCGGTGGCGCTCACGCTCGCGCGATGAGGGAGCCCGCCACGATGCCACGAGGAGAATCAGGCGCCCGGGCGAAATGACGCCGGCACGCCGCGTTCCCTTTCCCCAAGCCCAACTGCCGTCCTCGCCCGGCCCCTATCCCGATTTCTTGCCGCCGGCGAAGATGGCCTTGGCGGCCTTGAACGGCTGGTGGGTGAAGGACGGCCGCGCCGGGGGCGGGGCGTTGAGCCGCCGCTCCTGTTCGGCCAGCTGCACCTCCATCTGCTGCAGCTGCTCCTCCTTCTGCGCCAGCCGCGCCATCGCCTCCTTCAGGGCAAGTTTCTCGTCCGTAAAATTGCGCCGCTCGGCCTCGAGCAGATCCAGCGCCCGGTTGACCTTGTTCCAGGCTTCGTCGAGCGACGGATCGCGCAGGAACGGATCGCGCGAGGGGCGCGGCGCCGCGCGAAGCACGCGGGCGGCCTCGGCCTCGGCGGGAAGGCTGCGCAGGCGCTGCTCATAGGCGCGCAGGTTGGTCTCCTGCTCCCGGAGCAGCTCCATGTCGTCCTGCAACTGCCGGCGCTCGCTCTCGAGGCGGGACTGCGTCTGGCGCACCTTCGCGGCCTCCTCGCGCAGACGCACGTCCTCGGCGCGGAGATCAAGCCGCAAGTCCTCCACGATCTCGCGCTCGCGGGCGAGTTCCTCCGTGCTCTTCAAGCGTTTCGCATCCCCGGCGGGCAGACCCTGCGCCCGCTCCGCGGCCAGGGCGGCGCGTTCGCGGGCCAGCTCCTCGCGGGCGGCGGCCAGCGCGCGCGCCTTGTCATCCACGGCGCCCTGCGCCGCGGCCACGACCTCGCGCTCGCTGCGCAGTTCGCCGAGCTCGGCTTCGAGGCTCGCGACGTCGGCATGCCGGGCCAGCTGCGCCTTCACCTCGGCCTCGAGGGAAGTTTTCTCCTGCGCCAGGCGCTCGGCGGTTTTCTTGAAATCGTCGCGGTCGCGGGTGAGACGCTGCAGTTCCTCGCGCATCGCCTCCGGCTGATTGGACAGCTCGGCGACGGGCGGAGTGGAGCCGGTCGCACCACTGCCCACCTTGGCCAGGATGGCCTCGACTTCGGCCAGTTCCACGGGAGTCAGATCCACCGGCGCGGCCGAATCGCCCGGCCGCAGGAGGGCGTTGACGCGCTGCATCACGAGCGCCCAGTCGTTGTCGGGCGCGAGGACGTCGGACACCGCGAGCCGGATGCCTTTGATGACCGACAGCAGCTCGAGCTGGTTGACCAGCAGGAGCACGGGGACACTGGGTTGAAGTTTCTTCAGGGCTTCGACAAAACCGAAGCTGCTCATCTCCGGCAGCGGATCGGCCACCAACGACAGGTCAAACCATTCGGAGCGGGCGGCTTCGAGCGCCAGATCCGGGCGCGCGCAGGGGCGGACATCATAACCGGTTCCGGCGAGAAGCAGGGTCAGGGTGCGGCGCGCTTTCGCGTCGCCGTGCACGAGAAGTATTTTCTTCACGAAATTCATGTAACAGGGAAGGGTCGGTGGGTGTGCGCCGTGATAGGCCGGCAACATACAACAACGCTTGCCGCGATAAAACGCTTTTGCGCCGGCTCCCAGGGATTTACCCCGTGTTTACCAGGGGGAGCCGCACGGATCGCATCCCACCCGCGCGCGGCGGGAGCAGAGCGGCGCAGCCTGGCCGGATTTCAGGTTTGTTTTACCAGATCGCGTCCGCCCATGGCAGGCAACCTACGGCGCGCCGCCCACCGTCCGCGCGCCCCCCCCCATCGCGCGCGCGGCGGATCAGGTCCGGAACAGCACTTCCTCGCGGTTGAACATGCGCACGCAGAACCCCAGCGCGAGCGCGGCGTACAGGCAGGTCGAACCGAAGATGAGCGCGAGGTAATTCCAGTGGAATACCCCCGACACGAGTTCCTTGCTCACCAGGGCGAGGTTGAGAATCGGCACGAGGGCCAGCCGGGCGTTGAGTTCCACGCCCGGCAGCAGTCCCATCATCGCCGGCACGATGACCACGATGATCAGCGGCGAGACGTAACTTTGCGCCTCCTTGGTGCTCTTCGCATAGAGCGAGACCGCCATCAGGACGGCCGAGAACAGAATCCCGACCGGCAGCACCATCGCCAGTACCATCAGCGTCCCCGCCGGATCGATCGTCGGAAGCACGCCCGCCTGGACCGTGACGCCTTTCGCCGCCGCCATCGCGGCGCCGCCAGCCCCGCTGTTCGCGAGCAACCACCCACCGACCAGGAAAGTCAGCCCCATGGAGATCAGTGAAATCACGACCGTCGCCAACGAAGCGGTCAGCACCATCAGGAACTTGCCGAGGACCAGATCCGTCCGCGACACCGGACTGCACAGGATGGTTTCCATCGTGCCGCGTTCTTTCTCGCCCGCGGTCAGGTCCATCGCCGGGTACATTGCGCCGGTGAAACAAAGCAGGATGAACAGATAGGGAACGATTCCACCGACTATATTACCCCCGACTCTCTCGGGTGGGGCCACGTTTTCGGTTTTGATCTCAAACGGCCTGACGAGCGTCGCGGGCAGGCCACGGTCCAGCAACCGTGCGGCCACGGTCTTCTCCCGGTAGTCATTGAAGAAGTTGCGCAACTCCCCCACCGCGAACCCGGAGCGCAGCTCGGTCTCGTAGTTGTAAAGCTTCACGACCGCGGCTTCGCCCCGGGTCAACGCCGCGTCAAAATCCAGCGGAATCTCCACCGCCGCGCGCAGTTGCTTGTCCGTGATGCGCTGCCTCCAATCGGTCTTCACAGGCACGAGCTTGATTTTGTTGTTCGCCGCGAGCGCGGCGCGCACGGCCGGCGAATTCTCGCCACCGAGGAGCATCACGGTCGGAGTCTCCGCCTGGGCTTTCCTGACGACCTTGTAGGAGATCACACCCGCTATCAGCATGATGCCCGGGATCATCAGGGTCGGGACGACGATCATCGAGATCAGGGTCCGGCGGTCGCGGAGGGAGTCGCGCAGCTCCTTTAGGTAGACCGTCAGGATGTTCCTCCCGTTCATGCGGCCTCCTCCCCTTCCCCGTCCACCGCCCGGACAAAGATCTCCTCCAGGTCCGCTTCCCCGTAACGCGTGCGCAGCTCGTCGAGCGTACCCTCGGCCACGAGGTGTCCGTGGTGGATGATGCCGATGACGTCGCAGAGCTTCTCCACCTCGCTCATGACATGGGTGGAGTAGATGACGGTCTTGCCGCGGGCGCGGCAGTCGCGCACGAAACGCACGATGTTGCGCGCCGTCATCACGTCCAGGCCGACGGTGGGCTCGTCGAGAATGAGCACGGCGGGGTCATGCACCAGGGTGCGGGCGATGGACGTTTTCTGTTTCATGCCGGTCGAATACTTTTCCACCCGCCGGTCGAGGAATTCGTGCAGGTCGAGCTCATCCGCGAGCTGGCGGGTGCGCGCCTCGATCTGCGCGGCGGGCAGGCCGTTGAGCCGGCCGAAGTAGGCGATGGTTTCGCGCGCGGTCAGGCGGCCGTAGAGCGCGGTGCTCGTGGCGAGGAAGCCCACGCCGGCCCGCACGCGCGCGGCGGCGGCCATGACATCATGCCCGGCCACGGTGGCGCCGCCGCTGGTGGGTCGCAGCAGCGTGGCGAGGAGGCGCAGCGTGGTGGTCTTGCCCGCGCCGTTGGCGCCGAGCAGACCGTAGATCTGGCCGGGGCGGCAGGTGAAGGAGACGTCGTCCACCGCGCGGATTTCGCCGCGCTTCTTGTCGTGGAATATTTTGGTGAGATGACGGGCTTCGATCATCGGACAAAGAGACAGACGGGGTTGGGGCGGTGGTTCTTGCGGTCGTGCGCCATGGGATATCTGCCCAGTCTTCCTGTCTTCACAAGCTCATGCGTTCACGGAAGGCCTGGGCCTGGCGGCGGGAGAGCTCGACCTTCAGGCCGCCCTTGAGGTGGACGAGCAGGCCACCGCTGAACCACGGCTCGATCCGGTCGATCCAGGCGAGGTTGATGATCTGGCGGCGGTTGGCGCGGAAAAAGGCCTTCGGGTCGAGGCGCTCCTCCATGGCGTTGAGCGAGCGGAACAGTTGCGGCTGCGCGTCGTTGAAGTGCACGCGTGTGTAGTTGCCCTCGCTCTCCATGAGGCGGATCGACTTCACCTCCACGAACCAGCACCGCTCCCCCTCGCGCACAAACACCTTGTCCTCGGGCGCGAGCCGGCCCGGGCGTTCCAGCGGCGCGGCGCCGCCGCCCGCCGGGCCCTCGGCGCGCGTCTTCAGTTTCTCGAGGGCGGCGGCCAGCCGGGCCGGATCGACCGGCTTCATCAGGTAGTCGAGCGCGTTGAACTCAAACGCCTTGACCGCAAACTCGTCGTAGGCCGTCGTGAAAATCACCTGCGGCAAGGCCGGGTCGAGCGACTCGAGCAAGGCGAAGCCGTCGTCGCCTGGCATCTGGATGTCGAGGAAGACCAGGTCGGGCGTGAGTTCGGCGATGCGCTCGCGGGCCTCGTCGGCGTTGGCGGCCTCGCCAGCGATCACGACGTGCGGGTGCTTTGCCAGCAACCGGCGCAATTCGTTGCGCGCCAGGCGCTCGTCGTCAATGAGCAGGGCCTTCATACGCGAAGCGCCGCCTTCTGATCCGCCGGCCGGGTCGGGTGCCCGGCCTCATCACCGATTCGCGCCGGCGAAGACTCCCGATCCGCCGCCGTCGTTTCCGCTTCCAGCGGCAGGATCACCTCGGCAACAACCCGGCCGGACGGATCCTCGCGCAGGTTGAGCGTGGCGCGGGACCCGAAGAGCAGCCGCAGCCGCTCAGCCGCGTTGCGCAGGCCAACACCGGTGGATCCTCCGTTCGCGGCCAGCGTGCCGGGATTGGTCACCTGCAGACGGAGGTGATCCCGCTCGCACCGCGCGATCACCATGATTTCGCCACCCTCGCGGCGCGGGGCGATCCCGTACTTGACCGCGTTCTCCACGAGCGTTTGCAGCAGCATGGGCGGCACCGAAAGGCCGAGCGCTCCGGGGGCGATGTCGAGCCGCACCCGCAGGCGCTCCTCGTGGCGCACCTGTTCGAGCGCGAGGTAGTCGTTCACGGTGCGCAGTTCTTCCTCGAACGGCACGGTCTCGAGATGCCCGCTCTGCAGCGAGTAGCGCAGCAGATTGGCCAGCTGCGTGACGGCCTGGCGGGCCCGGTCGGGATTCTCATCGATCAGCCCGCGCAGGGAGTTGAGCGAATTGAAAATGAAATGCGGGTTGATCTGCGACTTGAGTGCGCGCAGCTCGGCCTCCTTGACGCAGGCGACCAGCCGAAGTTGCTCGATTCGCAAGCGGGTGTAACGATCGAACAGGTGATAGAAGAAATAAAGACACAGCCAGCCGGCCATCAGCAGCGTCCCATTGATCAGGCTCACGGTGATGATTGCCAGCGGATGATATTTTCCGAGCCAGGGGTTGCGCAGCAGGCCGTAGTAGGTGCCATAGCCGACCGCCGACCAGACAACCGACAGCACCAGCCCCATGCCTAGGATGCGCGGCACCAGCGGCCCCCAATCAAGATCCTTCCAGCCCCATTTCGTGATCCAGTGCCGGGCGTAATGGGTGATCAGCAAACCCTCAGCCAACGTTTGCCCGATCGCGTACGCCGAACCGCCCGATTCTTTCGGGGAGCCGAAGAGCCGCACGAACAAAAGCTGCATCACCAACAAGAATGCCCAGCCCCCCAACTGGCACGCGACATACAGCCGTTCCTTCGCGCGCGGGCGAAGGCCGGTGTCGACAGCCGGGGCGGAAACGACGGGGGCGGAATCCATGCGCTGGCACACTACATCACGGCAGGCGGTCCGCCGCAAACTTTAGACAAACGGTCCGCGCGCGGGATCAGCGGCGGGCCGGCCGCTTCGCCACCGTGGTCGATACCAGCGATGAGATCCCCGACTGACACCTGATGGTGTGTTTTCACTGCAGCCCTGTGTAGGCCAGCCCGAACTGTAGGAGCGGGTTTATCCCGCGACCATGAACCCGCCGGTCACGGCCGGACGACCTTGAGTCCACAGGCCTCCGCCAACCGCGCTTGCCGTTTATCGTAGGTCACGAACTGTCGCATCCCTAACTCCAGCGCCGAGGCGACGTGCAGCACGTCGAGCGAACGGGTGCCCAGAGTGGGCGTATGCTGCCGGCTGAGTTCAGCCGCCTGCTCCAGCACCGCCCGCCATGGCACATCCACCAATTGCAGGCGGTCGTTGACAAAATCCTCCGCCAGATCGGAAAAAGTGGCCTCCAGTTCCGCCCGGACGAGTTCTGCACGAAAGAAGGCGGTGGCGATGGCATTGATGATCTCCGCGCGACCGAAGCGCGTGATCCGTAACGGACCGGGCCTTTTGAACCGCCAGCTCGCCATGGCGGTCGATTTCGAGCCGTGCACGTAAAGGTAGCGCAAGGCGCTTGAATCCGAGTAGCACTGGTCAACGGTCATCGCGATCGGCGTCGAGAAGACGCTCCGTCTTCGCTGAGATCGGCTTGGGCATGCGTTTGATCAGACGGGCGTAGTAATCGAAGGGTTTGGCCTTCTGCGGCTTCTTTTTCGGCGGCTGGTAGGGGCGGATGACGTAGGCCGCCTGGCCGCGCTCCGTGACCACGACCTTCCCCGCGCGCTCGATCATCGCGCGCACCTTGGGAAACTCCGTCCGCAATTGCCTGATGCTCGCCTTGGCCATGACGATGTGAAACATGGATGATTCACATCACAAATCAAGCCTCGGAACCCAACCCTGGACTCCAAACGGCATCGTCAGGCGCCGATCGGATGCCAGGTGGTCTTGAACTCCAGGAAGTCGCGGATGAGGTAGAGGCTCTGGGCGGCGTCGGCGAACCAGTCGTGCTTTTCCTCGGCCTTGATGAAATGGGTGCGCTTGACACTCTCCGTGGCGCCCAGGGCGAGCGTCTTGCGCTCCTCGGCGTTCGCGACGGCGCTGATCGCCCGCAAATGGGCGTGGGTTGCGAAGGTCGGGACGAGTTCCTTGTGCAGACCGGTGAGCAGGTTGACCACGCCGCCGGGCAGATCGCTCGTGGCGAGCATCTCGCCCAGGATGATGGCGGGATACGGCTGCGCGGTGGACGCGAGCGCCACGACCGTGTTGCCGCTCACGATCACGGGCGCGACCAGCGAAACGAGTCCGAGCAGCGGCGCCTCCTCAGGCGCGATGACACCGACGATGCCCATCGGTTCGGTCACGGTGAAATTGAAGTACGGGGCGGCGACGGGATTCACGCTGCCGAGCACCTGCTCATACTTGTCGGCCCAGCCGGCGTAATAGATGAGGCGGTCGACCGCCGCGGCGATCTCCTTCATGGCGGCCGCCTTCGTCGCGCCGCCGAGCATCAGGGCGTCGGTCATGTCGGCCGTGCGCGCCTCAAGCATCTCGCCGAGCCGGTAAAGAATCTGCCCGCGGTTGTAGGGCGTGCGCTTCGCCCAGGCGGGTCCGGCCTTGGCGGCGGCCTCGACGGCGTTGCGCAGGTCCTTGCGCGTGCACTGCGGGATGTTGGCGAAGAACCGCCCGGCGGCGTCCTTGATCGCAAACGTGCGCCCGCTCTCCGAGCGGATGAACGCGCCGCCGACGTAAACCTTGGGGGTCTTGGTGATGGGTAATCTGCTCATGGCAGAAGGTAAGGGACGGAGTTTAGGGTGTAAGGTTTAAGGCGTGAGGCTGAGACGAGGCGAGGCCGAGAGTGCCAAACATTAAACCTTACGCCTTACACAAGCTTGCAGTAGTCCAGCAGGCCCTGCCGGCCGCCCTCGCGGCCGAAGCCCGACTCCTTGTAGCCGCCGAAGGGCGACGTCGGGTCGAACTTGTTGAACGTGTTGGCCCAGACAACGCCGGCCTTGAGCTCGGTGGACATCTTCAGGATGCGCGAACCCTTGTCGGTCCAGACGCCGGCGCTGAGCCCGTAGGCGGTGTTGTTGGCCTTCTCGATCGCCTCGTCGATCGTGCGGAAGGTGAGGATGCTGAGCACCGGTCCGAAGATTTCCTCGCGGGCGATGCAGTGGCTCTGGGTGACGCCGGTGAAGATCGTCGGCGGCATGAAGAACCCCCGGGCCGGCAGGCGGCACGGCGGCTGCCACATCGCGGCCCCCTCCTTCACCCCGATGTCCAGGTAGCGCTGGATGGTTTCGAGTTGGGCCCGGGACACGATCGCGCCGATGTCCGTGTTCTTGTCCAGCGGGTCGCCCACACGCAGGACGCGCAGCCGGTGCTTGAGCTTGGCCACCACGACATCCGCCACCGGTTCGTGCACGAGGAGCCGGGACCCCGCGCAACAGACCTGGCCCTGATTGAAGAATATGCCGTTCACGATCCCCTCGACCGCCTGGTCGATCGGTGCGTCATCGAAAACGATATTGGCGGCCTTGCCGCCGAGCTCCATCGTCATCCGTTTGTCGCTACCCGCCACCGAGCGCATGATGACCTTGCCGACCTCGGTCGAGCCGGTGAAGGCGATCTTCGCCGCGGTCGGATGCGCCATGAGGATTCCGCCGGTCGCGCCGGGCCCGGTGATGACATTGACCACGCCGGGCGGCAGGCCGGCGTCCTGGAAGATCTCCGCGAGCTTGACGGCGGTGATGGAAGTGTTCGACGCGGGCTTGATGACGACGCAGTTGCCCGCGGCCAGGGCGGGCGCAATTTTCCACGACAGCATGAGCAGCGGGAAATTCCACGGGATCACCTGCCCCACCACGCCGAGCGGCGCCATCCGGCGGCCCGGCGCGACGTACTCCAGCTTGTCCGCCCACCCGCCGTGGTAGAAGAAATGCGCCGCGCACATCGGCACGTCGAAATCGCGCGTTTCCCGGATCGGCTTGCCGTTGTCCATCGTCTCCGCGACCGCGAATTCGCGCGCGCGATCCTGCAGCAGCCGGGCAATGCGGTAGAGAAACTTGCCGCGCTCCCGGCCGCGCATCTTGCCCCACCCGGAGTCGAAGGCCCGGGCGGCGGCCTGGTAGGCCGCATCGACGTCGGCCGCACCTCCGAGGGCCAGCTCCGCCAGCTTCTGCTCGTTGGCGGGATTGATCGAATCAAAGTATTTGCCCGAGCGCGGGGCGACGAACTCGCCGCCGATGAACAGGTCGTAGCGGGGCTTGAGCTTGGGATCGGCCGTCTCGGGCGCGGGATCGTATTCCCACAAGTCGCCGAAGATGAGCTCGGGTACCGGCCGGCCGTTGGAACGCTGGGTGGGGCGCGCAGATTTCTTTTCTTGGAGGGTCGGCATGACGAAATTCCTTTCTGTCCTCTGTGTTCTGACCTCTGTCCTCCGGGTCAGTAGCTTTCCGCGGCTTCGCTGAAGTAGTACGGGGCCTGGTAGGCGCCGGTCTTTTCCTTCTCAATCTGGCGCAGCAGGTCGTTGAGGAGCGAGCTGGCGCCGAACCGGTAGCGTTCGTTGGTGAGCCACGCGTCGCCCAGCGTCTCTTTGACCGCGATGAGAAACTGCAGGGCCTGCTTGGCGGCGCGGATGCCGCCCGCGGGCTTCATGCCGATGGCCTTGCCCGTGTCGAGGTAGAAGTCGCGGATGGCTTCGAGCATCACCTGGTTGTTGCCGAGCGTGGCGTTGGCGGAGGTCTTGCCCGTGCTCGTCTTGATGAAGTCGCCCGGCCGCAGCACGCGCATGGCGAGGAAGGCGGCGGCGCGGATGCTGTCGTAGGTCTCCAGCTCGCTCGTCTCGAGAATGACCTTGAGCGTGGCGTCGCCGCACGCCTCGACCACGGCGGCGATCTCGTCCTGCACCCGCGCGAATTCACCGGCGAGAAACGCGCCGCGGTTGATCACCATGTCAATCTCATCGGCGCCATCGGCCACGGCCGCGCGCACCTCCCCCAGCCGGGTCTTGAGCGGCATCTGGCCGGACGGGAACGCGGTGGCGACCGAGGCGATGTGGACCGGAGTGTCGGCCCCGAGCGCGCGGCGCGCGGGCCGCACCATGGCCGGATACACGCAGACGGCCGCGACCGGCGGGATGTCGGGGTCATCATGCGGACGGACGGCCTTGCGGCAGAGCGACGCCACTTTGCCCGGCGTGTCCTTGCCCTCCAGGGTCGTCAGGTCGAGCATGGAAACCGCCAGCTTCAGGCCAAACAGCTTCGCGCGCTTCTTGATGCTGCGCGTGGTGTACTTGGCGACACGCTCCTCAATGCCGACGGCGTCAACCGTCCCAATCTCGCTGAAAAGGCGCCGGAACGCGGCGTGGACAGGCGGGGGCATTGAAGCGCAGAATATCCACCCGAACACCTCCGAAAACAACGCCAAAGTCCATCTGGCTGCGCGCGTCGCCCCACTGCCGGTCGCGGTCCTCTGTCCGTCCGGGTCTGCCGCCTGACCGCGGTCTTTCGCACCAGCCGCGGGATGGGCGAGCCTCCGAATTTAGGCTTCGCCCCTGGAGCAAGGTCTTCTAGTCTCCAGACGTTATGACGCCCTCGTTCTCCCAGTCCCGCGCCGCGCCTGCTGCCACCGCCGCCCAGCCACCGGTGAGCAACGAGGCCGCGAAGAAACGCACGGGCCGCGACTGGGCCGAATGGTGCGCGCTGCTCGACAAGGAGGG
>JBGOXZ010000012.1:0-22058 GCA_041479395.1 Opitutaceae bacterium | reverse complement strand
CGACGAGCACTGGTCGCGCAGCGACACCGAGACCAACACCGACAAAGACGGCACGACCCAAACCCCCACCCGCAACGAGAGCGGCTGGACCACCGAGGCGGACAGCGGCGAGCTGACCGACATTTAGGTGCAGGACGACACGGGCGCCGTGCTCGTGCGGCCGGAGGGCGCGAAGATCGAGCCAGCCGGGTTCTTCGACGTGACCTGCGATCGCGGCAACCCGCTCTACTACGCCAAAGGTCCGGCGCAGGCCGTGGCCGACACCGACCACCGCCGCCGCTTTGTTGAAACCGGCATCCCCCTGCACGCGCCGCTCTACCTCGTCGGCCAGGCGCGCGAACGCGCTGACGTCGTCGCGCCCGAGATCGCCGCCGACCCCGAGGCGCCGATGTTCCTGATCTCGACGCGCACCGAGGTAAAGGTGCGCGCCGGCCTCGGCCGGGGTGTCTGGGCACTGACGCTGCTGGGTGGCCTTGCGTTCCTCGGCGGGTTCGCGCTGCGCAACCATGTCGAGTGGCACCGAGCGTTCGCGGAATGCTGGCCCCAGTACGCGGGCCTCGCGGCGGCTTACGCGGGGCTGGCCGCCTTGGGCTGGGTGTGGATGGCCTACAACAGCCTTGTCGGGCTGCGCAACCGCGTACGGTCGGCGTGGTCGCTGGTCGACGTGCAACTCAAGCGCCGGCACGACCTCATCCCGCGCCTTGTCGAAACGGTGGCGGCGTTGCGCACGCACGAAAGCACCACGCAAACGGCGCTGGCCGCGCTGCGCAACCAGCTCACCGCCACACCGCCGGGCGTGAGCGGCCCGGATTTCTCCGGCTGCGCCCCCACGCTGCGCGCCGTCGTCGAGGCCTACCCCAACCTCAAAAGCGACACCGCCTTCCTCGCCCTGCAGCAGCAGCTCACCGAGACGGAGCAGCGCATTGCGCTGGCGCGCGCCTATTTCAACGACATCGCGACCTTCTTCAACACACGGCTGGAAATCGTCCCCGACCGCTGGATCGCGGCGCTCGGCCGGATGCAGCCGCAGGCGCTGCTCGCCGCCACGGACTTCGAGCGCGCGCCGGTGTTGGTCCGGCTGGCGGCGTGATCCCGCCGCTTGTCACCGGTTCAACTTATTGGTTGCGGTCTGCTCACTCCAGCGGGCGGATGGACGCCACTCCTTCACCGTCGACAGATCGCCTCCCACGCAACCCGCCAAACCGGCCGCCGCCGACCCTCCGGCGACGTCCTGACCTGCAGGTATTTTGTGACCGGGTCGTCGCACCGAACCCGGCTGGTGCGCTCGCTTACAGCCAGCAAGAGCGCGGTGAAGACCTTCGTGACGGAGCCGATCTCGAACTGCGTGTCGGGCGTGGTCGGCCGGTCGTTGGCCCTGGCGAAGCGGCCCGTTTGACAGAAACGCGGACCGCATTTGTCCACCCGCGCGGCAGCAACGCCGTCGGATTCTTGCTTGTTCCAGGTTTCGATGACGGTCTGCACGTCGGAGTTGCTACAAACCAACGGAAGCCAGCAGGCATGAGAATGCATTGCCGTACGCAGGCGGGTTGATCGCCCTGAATCGCCGCGCGCCAATCCTTACACGCGTTTGGCGGGATTTCCCCGCGCGGCGTGGGCCCGGGCGACCTCAACGTACTTCTCCGCCCATGGGCGCAGGCCGGCTTGCTCCGCGGGCGTAAGCGGCCGCACGACCCGGGCCGGCACGCCGATCACCAGCGAGCCCGGCGGGCAGGTGAAGTCCTCCCTCACCAGGGCGCTGGCGCCGACGATGCTGCGCGCGCCGATGCGGGCGCGGTCGAGCACGGTCGCGCCCATCCCGATCAGACATTCGTCCTCGATGGTGCAGGCATGCACGATGGCGGCGTGGCCGATGGTGCACCACGCGCCGATCATGGCGTCGCCGTCATCGGCCAGGTGCACGATGACGTTGTCCTGCAGATTGGAACCCTCGCCCACGACGATGCGGGCAATGTCGCCGCGCAGCACGGCGCCGTAGAAGACGCTGGATCCCGCACCGAGGGTGACATCGCCAATCACCGTGGCGTTGGCCGCGATGAAGGCGGCGCGGCCGGTGTCGGGGGTCTTGCCGAGGTGGGCTTGGAGGCGTTCTTGAACGGTCATGTTGTGCCGGCTCAGTCTTCCTTGGCATACGGCACGCCGATGGCCTTCGGCGCGATCGCCTTGCCGACGAAACCGGCGAGCAACAGTACCGTGAGCACGTACGGCAGCGCCAGAATGAACTGAACGGGAATGACGCCGACAACCGGCAGCGCCACGCCTTGCAGGCGGGCGGCGAGCGCGTCGGTGAAGGCGAAGAGCAGGCACGCGCCGAGCGTGGGATATGGCCGCCATTTGCCGAAGATGAGCGCCGCGAGCGCGAGGTACCCCTTGCCCGCGGTCATGTCGCGCACGAAGCCCGAGCTTGCCGCCGTCGAGAGATACGCGCCGGCCACACCGCATAGCATGCCCGAAATGAGCACCGCCTGGTAGCGCAGGCCGTTCACCGAGATGCCGGCAGTGTCGACCGCCGCCGGATTCTCGCCGACCGCGCGCAACCGCAGGCCGAAGCGCGTCCGGTAGAGCACCCAGGCGCCGGCCGGCAGGAGCGCCGCCGCGAGATAGACGACGAGATTGTGGCCGCTCAGCAACTCCGCGTAGAGCAATCCCGGAAGCGGCGCTTCCCGCGCCCGTTCCGCCCACGGCCAGACGATTTCGACAAACCGTTGGCCGAGCGCGTCGAGCTGCGGCGTCTGTCCCCCGAGGTGGAACCACGCGAGCGCGAGCGACGGCCCCAGTCCGGCCACCATGATGTTTACGGCCATGGCGGCGACCACCTGGTTGCCGCGGTGGGTGATGCACGCAAAGCCGATCAGCAATGCCAGCGCGACCGACGTCAGGATGCCGGCGGCGAGCCCCGCCCACACCGAGCCGGTGACCGCCGAGGCGGCCGCGGCGGCAAACGCCGCGCCAAGCATCTTGCCCTCGAGGCCGAGGTCGATCACGCCCGAGCGCTCGGAAAACATTCCGGCCAGCGCCGCGAGCAGCAGCGGCGTGGCCACGCGGATGGTGGCGGCCAGCAGCAGGACGATGAGCGTGTAGGTTTCCATCGGTTAGTCCCCTGCCCCGGAGTCGCACCGCCGCGCGAACAGCGCCGCGAGCGGCGTGCGGAACAGGTTTTCCAGCGCTCCGCAGGCCAGGATCACGAGTCCCTGGATGACCACGACCATGTCGCGGTTGATGCGCGGCAGGTCAAACGACAGTTGCGAGCCGCCCTGGTAGAGCGCGCCAAAGAGCACGGCCGCGAAGAAAATGCCCACCGGATGATTGCGGCCCATGAGCGCCACCGCGATGCCCACGAAGCCCGCCCCGCCGGGAAAATCGAGCAGCAGCCGGTGCTGCACGCCCATGACCTCGTTAAGGCCGAGTCCGCCGGCGAGCGCACCGGAGAGCAGCATGGCGACCAGCATCACGCGCGGCGGCGAGATGCCGGCATAAACGGCCGCCGCCGGATTCTGTCCGACTGTGCGCAACGCGTAGCCCCAGCGCGTGCGCCAGACGAACACCCAGACGAACGCCGACGCCGCCAACGCCAGCACGAAGGCGAGGTTGAGCGGCGAGGCGCTGAGGCGCAGGCCGACGTGGCCGAACAGCGCGCTCATGGTCGGCAGCCAGGCGGCGGAGGCGAACTCGCGCGATTCCGGCGACTGCTGGCCGGGCTTGATGAGCACCTCGACGAGGAGCCAGGTCATCAACGCCGACGCGATGAAGTTGAACATAATCGTCGTGATGACGATGTGGCTGCCGCGCCGCGCCTGCAGCCAAGCCGGGATGAACGCCCACGCGGCGCCGAAGCCCGCCGCCGCGATCATGGCGGCTGGCAGGATCGCCCAGAACGGCCAGTGATGATCCAGCCCGAGACACACCAAACCGACCCCCAGCCCGCCGACGTAGGCCTGGCCTTCGCAACCGATGTTGAACAACCCGGCATGAAACGCCACGGCCACGGCGAGGCCGGTGAAGATGAAGTTCGTCGCGTAATAAAGCGTGTAGCCGGCCGCTTCCTGCGAGCCAAAGGCACCCGCCGCCATCAGCCGGAGCGCCTCACCTGGGCTCTCGCCGACGAGGGCAATGAGCGCGGCCGAGGCCGCCAGCGCCGCGAGCAGGCTGACCACCGGGAGCAGCCCAACATCGGCCCAGCGCGGCAATCGGCCTGGGGCGCTCATGCCTTCCCTTCCTTCACGCCGGCCATCATCAGGCCGAGTTTCTCCTCACTGGCTTCGGCTGGCACGACCTCGCCGACAATCCTGCCGCCGAACATCACCAGGATGCGGTCGGCCAAGCCAAGGATTTCATCGAGTTCAACCGAAACCAGCAGCAGCGCCTTGCCCGCATCGCGCAACCCGACGAGGCGCCCGTGGATGAACTCGACCGCGCCGATGTCCACTCCGCGCGTCGGCTGCCCGACGAGCAAGACCTGCGGAGCGCTATCGATCTCCCGGGCGAGGACGAGCTTCTGCTGGTTGCCACCGGAAAACGCCGACAGGCGCAGTCCGGGATCGGGCGGGCGCACGTCGTAGGCGCGCATCTTGCGTTCGCAACCGGCGAGGATGGCCGACCGGCGTAGGAACCCTCCCCGGCTGTAGGCGGGCTGATCCTGATAACCCAGAATCGCGTTGTCCTGCGCGGAAAACGCCGCGACGGTGCCTCGGTGCAATCGGTCCTCGGGCACATGCGCGAGGCCGAGCCGCCGCCGGTCGCGCGGGCCGAGCCCGCTGCGCACCAGGGCCGCGCCGTTGAAAACGATCTCGCCGCGGCTCGGCTTGAGAATTCCGGCCAGTGCCTCCAGCAGTTCCGACTGGCCGTTGCCGGCCACGCCGGCGAGGCCGAGGATTTCGCCCGCGCGCAGTTCAAAGCTCGCACCTTTGACGCGCGTCACGCCCAAACGGTCGCGCACCTCGAGGTCGTGCACCGCCAGCAGCACGTCGCCGGGCCGCGCGGATGTTTTTTCGACCTGCAGGGAGACCGCGCGGCCGACCATTTTCTCGGCCAGCGCCCGTTCGGAAGTCTCGCTGGTGGCCGTTTCGTGCACGACGGCGCCCTGGCGCATGACCGTGACGCGGTCGGTGACGGCCATGATCTCGCGCAGTTTGTGGGTGACGAGAATCACGGTTTTCCCCTGCTCGCGCAGCCGGGCGAGCATGCGGAAGAGCTGCTCAGTCTCCTGCGGCGTGAGCACTGCGGTCGGCTCGTCGAGGATGAGAAGCTCCGCCCGGCGGTAGAGCGCCTTCAGAATCTCCACACGCTGCTGCAAGCCGACCGGGAGATGCTCCACCACGGCGTCGAGCGGCACCGCGAGGCCGTAGTCCCGGGCGATGCGCTCGAGTTCGGCGCGGGCGCGGGCGAGTCCGTCCGCCAGGAGCCAGCCGCCCTCAACGCCGAGCACGACGTTTTCCAGCACCGTGAAGTTGTCCACGAGCATGAAGTGCTGGTGCACCATGCCAATGCCCGCGGCGATCGCGTCGTGCGGTCGGTGGATGTCGGCGCGGCGGCCGTGCACCCAAACCTCACCGGCGTCGGCCCGGTGGAAGCCATAAACGATGTTCATCAGCGTGGACTTGCCCGCGCCGTTTTCGCCGATGAGCCCGTGCACCGTGCCGCGCGCGACGGAGAAGGAGACCGCCCGGTTGGCGTGCACGGGGCCGAAACGCTTGTCAATGCCGCGCAACTCCAGCGCCGGGGGATGGCCGCGCCCCGGGCTGGCCGGTTCCACTGGACGCTCCGTGTGCACCGGGCTCACGGCGTCTTATACTCGGGGACCTTCACCTTGCCACTGATGATGTCGGCACGCGCCTGGTTGATGCGCTGCTCCATCGCGGGAGTGACGAGCGCACGGTTATGCTCGTCGAGCGCCCAGTCCACGCCGTTCTCCGCCAGTCCGAGAAAAAGCGGCCCGGCTTTCCATGTGCCGTTCCGGGCGTCCATGAACGCGCGGTACACCGCCACGTCCACACGCTTCACGGCCGAGGTGAGCACGCCGCCGGGATGGAGATAATTCTGGTTGCTGTCGCAGCCGATGCTGAGCCGGCCCTCGTCCCGGGCGGCCTGCATTACGCCGATGCCGGTGGCGCCGGCGGCGTGAAAGATCACGCCGGCGCCGCGCCCGAACTGGCTCCGGGCGAGTTCGGCGCCCTTGGTGGGATCACCCCACGCCCCGGGCGTGGTGCCGGCCATGTTCTCGAACACCTCGATGCCCGGATTCACGTATTGCGCGCCGGCGCGGTAGCCCAGCGCGAATTTGCGGATGAGCGGAATATCCATGCCGCCGACGAAACCGATCCGGCCGGTCTTCGAAGCCAGCGCGGCAAGCATCCCGCAGAGAAACGACGACTCCTGTTCACGAAAATTGACCGACTGGACGTTCGGCAGGTCGACCGCGCCGTCGATGATCGTGAATTTCACGCCGGGAAACTCCTTGGCGACCTTCTCGACGGCCGAGGCCTGCGTGAAGCCGACCGCCACGATGATCGTCGCGCCGCGCCGGGCGAATTGGGTCATCACCTGCTCACGCTGCGCGGCGTTGGTGATCTCGAACTCGCGGAAGGCGATGCCGGTTTCCTTTTTGAATCGCTCCGCCCCCTCGCTGGCGGATTGGTTGAAGGAGCGGTCGAACTTTCCGCCGAAATCGTAAACGATGGCGGGCAGGAAATCTCCGGCCGCCACCGGCAGGAGCAGCGCGGACATTGCGGCAAAGGCAGCGATGCAGGTCGGGGCGAAGGTGCGCGGTGGGTACATGGGGACAGCCGGCGAACGCCCGTCACCGTGCAAGAAAGGTTCCGATTATTCAACCCCGGAGCGGAAATCGGGCGGGCCAGGGAGGCGGAATGGCGCGGTGCGCCCCGGCCAGGGGGGCCGGCGCAGAGCGCTCCGCCCCCGCATGGCGGCAAACGATTTGTCTTTGCCGCAGAACGCTGCACGGTGGGCGCATTCCCATGACGTCGACCCCAGCTTCGCCCCGCGCCGGCGGCCATCGCTGGCGTTTCTTCCGTGTCGGTGGCCTTGACCATGTGCACCTCGAGACCGCCGCTGATTTCATCCATCTCCCCGAACTCGACCAGAAACTCTGGGCCGCCCTGAGCTGCCCCACGCGCGGCTTGGAATTCGACGCGAAGACGCTCGATCTCATCGACACGGACAAGGACGGCCGCGTCCGCGTGCCCGAGATCCTCGCCGCCGTGCAATGGGCCTGCGGGCACCTCAAGGATCCGGCCGCTCTGACCACGGGCAGCGATGCGCTGCCGCTCGCCGCGATCGAGGACAGCCACGACTCCGGACGGCGCCTGCTGGCCTCGGCCCGCGAAATCCTCCGCAACCTCGGCAAGCCTGGCGCCACGAGCATCTCCCTTGCCGACACCACCGACACCAAGGCGATCTTCGCCCAGACGCGTTTCAACGGCGACGGGGTGGTGCCGCCCGCCTCGGCCGGCGACGCCGCCACCCAAGCGGTCATCGCCGATATTCTGGCCACCGTGGGCGGCGATCTCGACCGGAGCGGTGCCCCGGGGGTGAACGAAGCCGGCGTCGACCGGTTCTTTGGCGAACTCCGCGCCTTCAGCGACTGGCTGGCGAAGTCCGAGACCGCGGCTGCCAGCATTCTGCCGCAGGGCGAGGCCACTCCGGCGGCGTTTGTGGCGTGGCGGGCCGTGCACGCAAAAATCGAGGACTATTTCGCCCGGTGCCGGCTGGCGGCCTTCGACGCGCGCGCCGCCGTCCACCTCAACCGCGCCGAGAGCGAATTCGTGGCGCTGGCGCCCAAGGACCTCGGGACGGACACCGGGGAAGTCGCCGGCTTCCCGCTCGCCCACGTGGCGGCGGGCCAGCCGCTCCCCCTCGCCGAGGGCGTGAATCCGGCCTGGGCGCGCGCGATGGAGGAGTTCCGCACGAAGGTCGTCGCCCCGTTGCTCGGCGCCAGCCAGACGGCGCTGACCGCGGAGGAATGGACGCAACTCGGCGCCCGCCTCGCCGCCTACGCGGCGTGGCTCGCCGAAAAACCGGGCGCCGCGGTGGAAAAGCTCGGCCGGGCGCGCATCCGTGAAATCCTCGCCGGCGGCGCCCGCCCGGAAATCGCGCGGCTCATCGCCCTTGACCGGGCGGTGGAACCGGAGTTTGCCGCCATCACCGCGGTCGACCAGCTGTTGCGCTACCACCGCGACCTGCACCGACTGCTGGTGAATTTCGTGTCGTTCGTCGATTTCTATTCCCCCGACCGGCTGGCGGTTTTTCAGGCGGGCATGCTCTACCTCGACGGCCGCGCCTGCGAGCTGTGCTTCCGCGTCGACGACATGGGCAAGCACGCCGCCCTCGCCGGGCTCAGCAAGATCTACCTGGCCTACTGCGACTGCACGCGGCGCGGCAGCGCCGAGAAGATGACCATCGCCGCGGCCGTTACGAGCGGCGATTCCGACCGGCTCATGCCCGGCCGCAACGGCGTATTCTACGACCGCCGGGACCAGGACTGGGACGCCACCATCGTGAAGATCGTCGAGAATCCGATCAGCATCTCCCAGGCGGTGTGGGCCCCCTACAAGCGCATGGCCCGCATGATCGGCGAGCAGATCGATAAGCTTGCCGCCGCCCGGGACAAGGGGATAACCGACAAGGCCGCCGCCGGCATCGCCACCGCCGGGGCGCACCTCGACGCCGGCAAGGCCGCCCCGCCGCCGACGCCCTTCGACGTGGCGAAATTCGCCGGCATCTTCGCGGCCATCGGCCTCGCGGTCGGCGCCATTGGCACGGCGCTCGCGGCCATCGTCACCGGTTTCCTTGGGCTCGCCTGGTGGCAGATGCCGCTGGCCCTGCTGGGACTCTTTGCGATCATCTCAGTCCCGTCGGCGCTGCTCGCGGCGCGCAAGCTGCGGCAGCGCAACATCGGTCCTATTCTCGATGCGAACGGCTGGGCCATCAACGGACGCGTGAAGATCAACATTCCCTTCGGCGCCATGTTGACCAGCATGGCGAAGCTGCCGGCGAATGCCGAGCGGTCGCTGACGGATCCCTACGCCAACAAGTCGGGCCGGCGCCTACGGCTGTGGGTCTGGGGCTTTGTCATCATGACCGCGCTGGCGGTGGCGGCGGCGCGTTACTTCGTGCTGGGCCGGATCTGGTAAGGCTGGCGAGGTCCGCCCGCGCTGTTTCTGCCATGCCGTCACGCCCGGCGGGACGCCGGCGTCTGCAACTGCCATCCCTGCACCAACATCGAATGTCCGGCGGATCTCCGGCGCGGATGGTGATGGCCGCCATTCATATATCTGATTAATGGCGGTCGCAGGGTTCGCCAGCTTGCCCGGCCTTTGCCGGAGTCCCTAGGCTTTCCCTTCCACACTCTCCATCAATGCCCGCCGACACAGGCCATACGGAACTGCCCGGACTGCTGAGCACCTGGAAGGACGAAGAAGCCGCCCTGCTCGAATCCTTGGAACAGATCGAGCGCAAGCACGGCTTCATCCCCCGCCACATCGCCGAAGAGATCTCCCGCGTGCTCGAGGTGAAGCTCGAGCGCCTGCGCAAGCTGCAGAGCAAGGTCGAGAGCAATGTGCGCAAGGAGGCCGAGGCCCTCGTCGAGAAATGGAAGGACGAGGAGGGCAGCCTGATCCTCATCCTGCACGAAATCCAGAACCAGCACGGCTACGTGCCGCGGGAGCTGGCGATGGAGGTGTCGTACGCGCTCGGGGTGAAGCTCGCGCGCATCTACGAGGTCATCACTTTCTACCACTACTTCCACCTCCAACCGCCGGGCCGCCACAGCCTGTCCATCTGCATGGGCACCGCCTGCTACCTCAAGGGCGCGTCCGGCTTGCTCACCGAGGCCAAGAATCTGCTCAAGGTCGAGGAGGGCAACACCACGCCCGACCGCGAATGGCACCTCGACGTCGTCCGCTGCATCGGCTGCTGCGGCATGAGCCCTGCCGTGGTCGTCAACGGCAAGATTCACGGCCGCTTGAAAAACGGCGACGTGGCGCGGTTCCTCGCGCCCGCCGGACCAACGAAGGCCGCGTCATGACCAAGCTCCTTCTGGCCGATCTGGCAAAGCACGCCAGCCGCGCCCCCGCCCGCGGACCGAACTGGGTCCGCATCAGCATGGACACCGGTGGCATCGCCGCCGGCGCGGACGAGGTCTGCGCCCTGCTGGAAAAGGAGGCCGGCACCCTCGGGTTCCCCCTGGCGGTGCAGCGCGTGGGCAGCCTTGGCCTGTCCTTTGCCGACCCGCTGATCGAGGTCGCCCGCGAAGGCATGCCGACCGTCGTGTACGGCCGCGTCGACGAGGCCGCGGCCCGCCGCCTCCTCAAGGATCATCTCATCGGCCGCCGGCTGCTCGACGACCACATCCTCGCCAGCCGCACCCGCAGCGTCGCGCTCGACGGCCCCACGACCTGCCTCCTCGTCAAGGACACCAGCGCGGACAGCGGCGATAAGACACAGTTCTTCCAGTTCTCGCTGCTCGAGGAACTCAAGCACCGCGGCCTGCAGGACAAAGTGCAGGTGGTGCGCGCCCTCGACATGGGGGTGTACGACAAGGGCGTGGCCGTGCAATTCCTGCCCTCGCGCGTTACCTACGTCAACGTCCTCGCCGCCGACATCGCGCGCATCGTCGACACCACCCTGCGGGGCAAAAAGATCATCGACAACCTGCTCTACCGCGTCCCCGACAAGCAGGTCCGCATCGTGCTGCGCAACTGCGGCAAGTTCGACCCGGAAAACTTCCAGGACTGCCTCGATCACGGCGTGTACCAGGGTCTCGCCCGCGTGCTCGGCGGCCTCTCGCCGGAGGCGGTCATTGCCGAGATGAAGACCAGCGGCCTCCGCGGCCGCGGCGGGGCGGGTTTCCCCACGTGGCTGAAGTGGCAGCTCACCCGCGAGGTGGCGCGCACGCCCAAATACATCATCTGCAACGGCGACGAGGGCGACCCCGGCGCCTACATGGACCGCAGCGTGCTGGAGGGCGATCCCCACAGCGTGCTCGAGGGCCTCATCATCGCGGCCCACGCCATCGGCGCCTCCCGCGGCTATTTCTACATTCGCGCCGAATACCCGCTCGCCGTCAGCCGCGTCGAGCGGGCCATTGCCGACGCCCACGCCGCCGGCCTGCTCGGCGACAACATCCTCGGTTCCGGCTTCTCCTTCGACGCCAAGGTCCGCCTCGGCGCCGGCGCCTTCGTCTGCGGCGAGGAAACCGCCTTGATCGCCTCCATCGAGGGCAAGCGCGGCAGTCCCAGCCCGCGGCCGCCCTATCCCTCCGAGCGCGGCCTGTTCGGGCAGCCCACCGCCATCAATAACGTCGAGACCCTCGCGGCGGTGCCCGAGATCCTCCTGCGCGGCGGCGCGTGGTACGCGCAATATGGGACGGAAGAATCCCGCGGCACCAAGGTCTTCGCCGTCACCGGCAAGGTGCGGCAGCCGCAGCTCGTCGAGGTGCCGCTTGGCATCACCCTGCGCGACATTGTCTTTGAGCTCTGCGGCGGCGTCTTCGGCGGCAAGACCATCAAGGCGGTGCAGACCGGGGGCCCGTCCGGCGGCATGATTCCGGAGCACCTGCTCGACACGCGCGTCAGCTACGAAAGCCTGCAGGAGCTGGGCTCGATCATGGGCTCCGGCGGCATGATCGTGATGGACCAGGACGACTCGATGGTCGAGGTCTCCCGGTTCTACCTGCGCTTCTGCGTCGACGAGTCGTGCGGCAAGTGCGCGCCGTGCCGCATCGGCGGCTACCAGATGCTGCAGATTCTCAACCGGCTGTCGCGCGGCCGGGCCGAGCCGGGGGATCTCGAGCGCGTCCGCGCCATTTCCAAGGCCATGCAAAAAGCCTCGCTCTGCGGCCTCGGCCAGACCGCGCCCAACCCCGTGCTCTCCGCCCTGCGTTATTTTGAACCCGAGTTCAAGGCCTACGTCGAGGGCGGCGTGACCTACGCCCGCAAGATGTCGCAGGCCCGCCCCGCCGAGTCCGCGCCCGCCGCCGCCCCCGCCACCGCCTGACCCTTCCCGCCATGGTCGCCACCGCCATTCCCCCTTCCGCTCCCCCCGCCGTCACGGCCACGATCAACGGGATGCCCGTCACCGTTCCCGCGGGCACGACCATCCTCGAAGCCGCGCGCCAGGTGCAGGTGAAGATTCCCACCCTCTGCAAAAACGACGATCTGCTGCCCACGGCCGCCTGCGGCCTGTGCATCGTGCAGATCGCCGGCCAGGGCCGCATGCAGCGCGCCTGCTGCACGCCGGTCGTGGAGGGCATGGCGATCACCACCCACAGCGGCGAACTCACCGAGATCCGCCGCACCGTGCTGGAGCTCATCCTCTCCAACCACCCCAACGGCTGCCTCACCTGCGGGCGCAACGGCACCTGCGAGCTCCAGGCGCTCGCCGCCGACTTCGGCATCCGCGTCGAGAGCATCAAGCGCACGGTCGCCGACCTCAAGCCCGACACCTCCAACGGCTCCATCATCCTCGATTTCACCAAGTGCGTGAAATGCGGCCGGTGCGTGCAGGTCTGCCAGGAGCTGCAGGACGTCTGGGCGCTCTCCTTCCTCGACCGCGGCATCAGCACCCGCATGGCGCCGGCCGGCGACATCACCCTGGCCGAGTCGCCGTGCGTCAAGTGCGGCCAGTGCGCCAACCACTGCCCGACCGGTGCGATCGTCGAAAATGATGAGACCGCCGCCGTCTGGGACGCGCTGCACAATCCCGCGAAACACTGCGTCGTGCAGATCGCCCCGTCCGTGCGCGTGGCCATCGGCGAGGCGTTCGGCCTGCCGCCCGGCACCGACCTCACCGGCAAGCTGTACACCGCCCTGCGCCGCCTCGGCTTCAAGGCCGTCTTCGATACCAACTTCTCCGCCGACCTCACCATCATGGAGGAGGCCAGCGAGTTCGTGGAGCGGTTCGTTCACCAGCGCGGCCAGCTCCCGCTGATCACCTCCTGCTGCCCGTCGTGGACCGACTTCATGGAGAAGGTGCACTACGATTTCATCGACAACTTCTCCACCGCCAAGTCGCCGCAGCAGATGCTCGGCGTGCTGGCCAAGACCTACTACCCGAAGCGGCTCGGCCTTGACCCGGCCAAGATCTACGTGGCTTCGATCATGCCCTGCACGGCCAAGAAGTATGAGCTCGAGCGGACCCACGAGATGTACGCCTCGGGCTACATCGACGTCGACGTCGCCCTCACCACCCGCGAGCTGGCCCGTCTGATCAAACAGTCCGGCATCGACTTTCTCAACCTGCCCGAGGGCCAGGCCGACAGCATCCTCGGCGACTATTCCGGCGCGGGCATGCTGTTTGGCGTGACCGGCGGCGTGATGGAGGCCGCGCTGCGCACCGCCCATTTCTTCATCACCGGCCGCAATCTGGAGAAGCTGGAGTTCGAGTCCGTGCGCGGCCTGCAGGGGGTGAAGGAGGCGGAGGTGACCATCAACGGCTCGACGATCCGCGTGGCGGTGGCGCACGGTCTGGCCAACGTCGAGAGCGTGCTGGAGGAGGTGCGCGCCGCGCGCCGCGCCGGCGGCGAGACGCCTATTCATTTCATCGAGGTCATGGCCTGCCCCGGCGGCTGCATCGGCGGCGGGGGCCAGCCCTATGGCGTCAACGGCAACGTGCGGGCCAAACGCGCCGCGAGCGTGTACCAGCACGACCGCGACCGGCGTCTTCGCTTCTCGCACGAGAATCCCGAAGTGAAACGCCTCTACGACGAATTCCTCGAGCGACCGCTGGGGCCCAAGGCGCACGAGCTGTTGCACACCCGTTACACGGCCCGGCCGCTGTATAAACGGTGACGGGCGCCCATGTTCCTGTCTGTTCCGATCGGCGCCTTTCTCACCGCGTTGTTCTTCGCCGGCAACGCCGTGTGCGCGCGCCGCGCGGCGCTGCATTACGGCGGCACGGAGGGCAACTTCCTGCGGCTCCTCCTCGCCGTGGCGCTGCTCGGGGCGTGGGCCCATGCCGCCGGCCAGGGAATCGGCGGCGGAGCCTTCACCTGGTTTTTTGTCAGCGGGTGCGTGGGTTTCGGGCTCGGCGGTCTCACGATGTTTCATGCGCTGCCGCTCATCGGCTCCAACCTCAGCATGCTGATCGTCCAGTGCGGCTCGGCGGTGGCCGGCGCGCTCATGGAATGGCTCTGGCTCGGTTCGCGGCTCTCGGCCGCGCAGGCCGGCCTCGCCGCGCTGACTCTCACCGGTGTGATCGTGGGCCTGGCCTCGCTCCCGCCTGAGGTGCGCCGGGAAAGCCCCCCGGTGACGGGAGCCCTGCCCCGCTTCGCGCTCGGGATCATGTTTGCGGTCGTATCGGCCTGCGCGCAGGGCGGCAGCGCCGTCATCAGCCGCAAGGCGTTCGCCGTGCTGCGGACCAACGGCTTTTTCATAGATGCGGCCACGTCGGCCTATCAGCGTGCGCTCGGCGGCCTCGCCGTCGGCCTGCTGGCCCTGATCGTCGTGCGCCTTTGGCCCGAGTCGGAGCGAAAATCGCTGTCGGAGACCGAGCGGGTTCCCGCCATGGCGGTGCCGCCCTGGACGTGGGTCATTCTCAACACGCTCCTTGGTCCCGTGCTCGGCGTGACCTGTTACCAATGGGCCCTGCGCACGACCCAGGCCGGACTCGTGCTGCCGATCGTGGCCACCGCGCCATTGCTCACCGCTCCCATTGCCCGCGCGCTCGAACACAGCCGGCCCACGCCGCGCTACTGGTTGGGCGCCGTACTTGCCGTGCTGGGCGCCGCCGGTTTGGCTGTGGTGAAATGAACTGCCGCTCCGCCGTGGCGATCTGGCTGCTTTGTGCCGGCATGGGCTGCGCCCAAACGGCGGAGCCTGCTGCGGACGAGCCGGTCCAACTCGAAAAGCTGACCGTCTGGGGTGAAGCCGTGCCGGGATTGCTGGATATCATGCCCGGACAACTCCAATGGAGTGTCCCGTCCAGCATGGCCTCAACCGCGGAGTCGGTCCCGGGTCTGGCCATGCACCACATGGGGGCCGCCGCAGCCGAGCCACTGCTGCGCGGTCTTGGATCCGAGCGGGTCGTCACGACACTGGACGGCCTGCCGCTGCCCATCGCCTCGCCCACGCGCACCAGTGCTCCGCTCGCGCTGATCGCCGCCGGCCTGCCGGCCGCGATCCAGGTCAGCAAGTCGCTCCCCTCAGTGACGCGCGGGCCTCCGGCCAACGCCGGCTACATCGGCCTGTCCCTGGCGCTTCCGAACAAAACCGATCGGACGAATACGACCTATGTCGGCGCCGCGTGGAATGCCGATCGCGATGGTGGCGCCCTGCTGGCCGGCCAGACCGTGACGCAGGGAGCATGGAGGGTCCGTGCCGCCATGGCCGCGCATTCGCTCGGCGACTATGCGGCGGGTGACGGCTCGGTGGTGCCCGCCCGCGATCGCAACGCCGGGATGGCGCTGCATCTCGAATGGCGGCCGGACGCGCAGCACCAGCTCTTTCTCGGCACGCTCTTGTCCCGTCAGGAACTCGCGGTCAATTCCGCCCTGCCTCTCGATACGCGCAACAGCAACATCGGCGCCATGGTCACTGGCTATGGCTGGGCCGTCTCGGACCAGACGTGGATCAACACCCGCCTTGGCCTGAGTGTCAGCCGACCGCATCTCGACAACTCCGGACGACCCGCTCCCTCCCTCATCACGGCGGATGGCCGGACCCTGACCCTCGCGGCCGGAGTTTCCGTCCGGCACAAGACGGACGACAGAGAGATCACCGTGGGGCTCGACGCCACGCAGGAGGAGCGCCGGCTCGAGCGCAAGCGCCCGGGCGCGGTGGACCTGCTCTGGCCCGATCTGCGCCAGAATGATGTCGGCGGATTTGCGGAGCTCACCCGCGCGCTGACGGCGGACTGGAAACTCCGCCTCGGAGCCCGGCTCGATGTGACGCAGAGTGAAGCGCGCGCGGCGGACGGGCTGGCCTTCAACCGCACCATTCGTGATCTCTACGTCGCCTACAACGGCCCCGGCGCGGTTCACACCAGCCGGGACGACCTCTCCGGCGCGGCCAACGTGCTGCTCACCGGACGGCTCGCGCCTGCCGTCACCACCTCGCTGGGCGGTGGTTTCAGCCGCCAGCCGCCCGGAGCCAGCGAACGCTACCGCGCGTTTTCCGACGCGCTGGGCGGCGGCTATGAAATCGGGAATCCCACCGCCGGCGTAGAGGACAAATACGAATTAGACTGGGGCCTCCGCTGGCAGCAGGAGAAAATCGCGGTCACCCTGGATCTCTTTGCCAGTTATCTGCCCAATTACCTGCACCGCACCCGCGTCGGCGTCACCACGCCGCCTCCGCCGCCCGCGCCCGGCGCCGTGGTCTACGGCTACCGCTCCACCCGCGCCGCGTTTCGCGGCGGCGAACTGGAGGTGCTGTGGCAGCCCGTCACCGACACGTGGTGGCGGCTGGCCGCGGCCAGCGTCGAAGGCACCGACCGTAACGCTCATCGCCGCCTGCCGGAGATTCCGCCGGCGACGCTGACCCTCGCGGCGGGCCGGATGTGGCCGGGCGCCAGCCTCAGGCCCTGGGTTGAGGGCGGACTGCGCGCCGCCGCGGCGCAGCGCAATTCTGCTCCCGATGAAATGCCGGTCTTCGCTGACACGTCCGCGTTCACGCTTGTGAATCTGCGGGGCGGACTGACCTGGCATGGTTGCCGCATCGCGCTCGCCGTCGAGAACGCCTTCGACCAGCTCTACTACAACTATCTCTCACCGCCCGCGGCCGCCATGCCGCCGAGCGGCAGTCTGCGTCCGGGCGCGCGCATCCCCGGCCCCGGCCGGACCGTCACGCTGACGCTGAGTTACGGCCTGCCGTGAGGCGGCGCAGCACATCTGCGGCGCTGTAGGAATCAGCGCCATTGGATAGGAACTGCGCGATATGCGCAATGTCGTCGCCAGCCGTCATTACGGCCGGCTCGGGTTCGCCACCGCGCCGGACCTGGCCCAGGCCGATGGTCGCAGCGAGCCCGTTGCACAGACACTTTCGACCCAGCGTCTCATCGCGTGCCCCGCCCTTTCTTACAAAGTCGGCCTCCGGCTCTCCGGGGCAGCGGTAGCCCACGCTTCCATCCGGTTTCTGATAGACGGTGCGCAAAAACCCTAAATCGCAAATGCGCTCCCGGGCGGCGTACTGGTCCGCGTTGGAAAGCGTGCCTTCCACCTGGGCCACTTTGAAGGGGAAGCCCGTCGGCGAAGCGACGGGATCCGTAAAGACGCGCGCCCGGCCGCTCCGGCTGAGCTGGATGGCCCGCTGTTTGAGGCGGGGATCAATCCCGGACTCCTCGCAGAATGCGAATGGCGTCCCCACCTGGATCCCGGCCGCCCCCAGGCTTTCGGCCTCGGCCAGCTTGTCCGGCCGGCCATAGGAACCGGCCAGCCAGAACGGCAGCCCCAGCGCCCGGATCTTCTCCAAGTCGGGAACATCGCGCGGCCCGTAAACGGGTTCGCCGCTCGGGCTCAGTTGCAGCGGTCCGCGCGGCGGGGCATTGTGGCCCCCCGCGGTTTCCCCTTCGATGACGAAGCCGTCCACCCGCCCGTTGGATTTGCGCGCCAGCGTCGCGGCCAGGGTCGCCGAGGCCACGATAGCCAGAAATTGCGGGCGCTTCAACGCCGGCCCCGTCCCGCCGCTGAAGGCCCGGGGATCGAACGACGCGACATGCTCCGCCCCGGCGGAAGCGCCGACGACGTCGATTTTCAATTCGGCCGGCTCGCCCCGCGCAAACTGATCGAGCACGCCCGGAATGCTCCGCGGAATTCCGGCGCCCATCAACACATAGTCCGCTCCCGCCAGCATCGCTCCATACAGGGAGGGCAGCGTGCAAAGTTGGACCTTCTCCAGGAGATTCACCCCGACGATCCCGTCATGCCCTTCCTTGGCCAGAAAAACCTCCGCGAAATTGGCCACCACCGTCAGCTCCACAAACGCCGCGCCTGGGTGCAACGCCGGCATGGCCGCGGTTCTGAAGGGTTCCGCCGCCGGTTTGCCGCCGGCCACGAAATGCGTCTGCCGCACGCGCGCGGCCATCTCCGGGAAGGGGAAATGCTCCAGCGCCCGGCGCAGATGGGCATCGGGATCCCCTAACTGGAGCTGCCGGGCCAACACGACCGCCAGCGCCGTGCCGGAAACCACGCCCAACTGCCCCGCCTTGGAGACGGCGCGCGCCAACCGCCAGTCGGAAACGCCGATGCCCAGGCCGCCTTGAATGATCTTTGGGGGTGTCATGGGGGACTCTTCCACAGAAGGGAAAGAATTTGCGGCAGAACAGTTCAAACCCGCGGGGCTGCGGGCCATTCGAGGCACCCGAGCCGAGAGTCCGTCAGAGACCGACGCGCGACGAGGTTGGACAGTGGCGGACTGCCGCACAAGGCAAGATCGCTGGGAAAAGACCACGCTCGTGAGGTCACGCACCGCCAAGTCGTGCACGAGCATGGTCCTAGCAATCTCGGCGACCTTTGCGGTCTCCCGTGAAACCACTACGGCCCAATCTCTTTTGCGTCTTTTGTGCCCTTTTGCACCCAATTCTTCCACGTTCAGGCAGTGGGCGTAAGCGCGAGGGCCCGCCCGCTTCGCGAGCTGCCCGCCATCCAGAATGACAGAGGCAGCATCCCGCCATCGGGTTTTGGGGCCGCTGGCAGCCGCTCCCGGCGGTGAGGATCACCGCATCGGAGGCAGCGCCACCGGGGGCGTCGCCTCGCCAAGGGTCTTCCGCAACCAGGCGATCACCTTGTCGGAGTAGTGAGGGTCGAACTGATCCCATGACATCAGCCGATGCGGAGCGCCGGGGATCACGATGAGATCGCAGGTCACACCGCTGGCCTGGAGCTTGGCCGCGAAATTGCGCGACTCCTCGATCGGCACCGTCTGGTCGGCGTCGCCTTGAACGATCAGAAAAGGCGGCAGGCCCTGCTTCACGCGGTTGATCGGGGAAATCTCGTGCAGGATCACCAGTGCGTCGGCCGTAACGGCTTGCGGCCGGTCGAGCAGGTTCTGCAACGACTTGCTCAGGCCGCCGTGAATCGGCAGTTCATATTCGAAATCCGTCACCGGGGCAAAGCCGACCACGGCCTGCACGCTGGTGTCATCGGTCGGTTCGGTGCCGGCCAGACAGACCAGGTGTCCGCCGGCGGAGTGGCCAAACAGGACGAGGCGATGCGGGTCGCCCTTGTACTCGGCCGCGTGGGTTTTGACCCACCGGATTGCCGCCCGCACATCCGCGAAGCAGGCCGGCCAGCGATGGACGGGGGCGAGCCGGTAGTTGATTGAAAACCAGATGAACTTCGCCGCGGTCAACGGCGCGAACCACGGTGAGATGTCAGCGCCGTCGCCGGGATGATTGCTGCCGGACTTGTCGCCGCCGCTCCAGCCGCCGCCGTGCACGAGAATGGCAACCGGAAATGGCCCCGGCCCCTCGGGCACGCTCACATCGAGTCGCAAGGTCTCACCGTCGGGCCGGCCGTATTCGATGTCGCGGACGAGCTGCGCCCCGGCACATTCCGCGCCCAACGCCAGGCTCAAGCCGAGGATCAAACCGATGGCCCTCATTCGCAGGAAAAGGAATCGATGCCCAACATGATTGCCCCGGCGGTGAATGTCACTCGCCGCTTTTCGGCGGCAGGGGGATAGTGGGCCCGTTCCCCCCATTGATGGAACGCGTCGAGCTCGCGGCTGCCCCGCGCGATGGAATTGAGCGCGTCCTGAACCGTCTTGAAATTTCCGGTACCGTCAGCAGCCACGGTCAGGTCAGGCGGGATCGGGAGAGATGCGCCCGCCACCCGTGCGCTCGCTTCTCCCGCGCCAGCCCCCTTCGCGGCGGTCGCGACGCCGCAACACAGAGTGGTGAGCACAAGACGAAACACGCGCATAGGCAGGATTGGCTGGGCCGGTGGTGGGCTGAGCGGGAGATAACCGTACATCAAAGATGCCCTCGCGAAAACCGAAACGGAGCTGCCCCCGGGTCGTACGCGCCTTCGCCGCGCACCACTCCGCCACTGTCTTGCTCACGCCGGGAAGCTGGCGGGTGCCTCCCGGCTTGAGTCATTGGCCTGACTGGCCCACTAATTCCCTCATGAGACACTCCACATTCCTCTGCGCGATGCTGGTGGCCGCCGTGATTTCCACCGCGCGGGCCGACGTCACGCCCGACGCTCTTTTCTCCGACCATGCGGTCCTGCAACAGGGCCGGGAGGTGCCGGTATGGGGCACGGCGCGCGAGGGCGAGCGGGTTACCGTCGAGTTCGCCGGCCAGAAGGTCGCGACGACCACGAAAGACGGCCGATGGTTGGTGCGGCTGCGACCGCTGCCGGCGGGCGGACCGCACACGATGACCATCTCGGGCGAGCACACCGTCACGATTTCCGACCTCCTGGTTGGCGAGGTCTGGGTGTGCAGCGGACAATCGAACATGGAACGCCAGCTTGGCCTCCGGGAAGGGCAACAACCGATCGCGAACTGGGAGCAGGAGGTCGCGGCAGCGAATCACCCGCAGATCCGCCATTTCCTCGTGCCCCAGAAGTCCGCCCTTACGCCCGCCGCAACCGTCAAGGGACAGTGGGTGGTCTGCTCGCCCGCCACCGTGGCCGGTTTCACTGCGGTCGGTTACTTCTTCGGGCGCGATCTCCTTCAGGCGCGCCACGTGCCAGTCGGACTGATTCACAGTTCGTGGGGTGGCACACCCGCCGAGTCGTGGACCAGTCTGGATACTCTGAAGACGCTGTCCGACTTTGCTGAGCCGGTCGCGCAGGCCGAGCATGCGGTCGAAGAAATCAAAAACGGCACCTACAATTATGCCAGGACCGTTGCGGCTTGGCTTCAGGCTCACGATCCGGGCTCGGTCGAAGGATCGCTCTGGTCCGCGCCACAATTGGACACAAGCACCTGGAAGCAAATGGACCTTCCCGTTTTTTGGGAGAATGCGGATCTCCCCGGCTTCGACGGCGTGGTCTGGTTCCGCAGAACCTTCGACCTTCCGGAGTCATGGTCGGGGGCTGGCGCCGAATTGCATCTCGGTGCGATTGACGACGCCGACACGACCTGGATCAACGGCGTTGAGGTCGGTACCACCAACGGCTGGAAGATCCCGCGCGTTTACCGCGTCCCCGCCGACGTGCTTCGGCCTGGCCACAATGTCATCGCGGTGCGCGTCCTCGACACGGGAGGTGGAGGCGGACTCTACGGCGGCGGCGAAACCCTGCGATTGGCGCCGACGACGGGTCACGATTTGCCGCCGATTTCGCTGGCCGGAGCATGGCTCTACCGGGCGTCGGTCAAGCTCGGGTCAGTCCCCAACCCGCCATCTGACTACACCAACAGCCCGATGGCCCTCGGTGCGCTCTACAACGGGATGATCGCTCCGCTGCAGCCATACGCGATCCGAGGGGTCATCTGGTATCAGGGTGAGTCGAACGTCGGCCGCGAAAAGCAGTACCGCACGCTGTTCCCGACGATGATCGCCGACTGGCGCCGCGCCTGGGGCGAAGGCGACTTTCCGTTCCTGTTCGTCCAGATTGCGCCCCACAAGGACATGACGCCGGAAATCCGCGAAGCCCAGTTGCTGGCGTGGCAGCATACGCCGAACACCGCGATGGCCGTCACGATCGACTGCGGCGACGCCAACGACATACATCCGACGCACAAGCAGCCGGTCGGTGCGCGGCTGACCCTCGCCGCCCAGGCGCTGGCCTACGGCGAGTCGGTCGAATACTCCGGACCAGTCTTCAAATCGATGCAGCCGGTGGGCAGCCGGGCCATCCTGTCGTTCACCCATCTCGGCGGCGGCCTGGTTGCCAAAGACGGCCCGTTGACCGGCTTCACCACCGCGGGAGCGGACAAGGTCTTCCATCCCGCGGCGGCGGAGATTCAGGACGACACGGTTGTGGTTTCCTCGCCGGAGGTGGCACAGCCCGTCGCCGTGCGCTACGGCTGGGCCAACGTGCCCGAGGGAAATCTTTTCAACCGCGCCGGCCTGCCCGCCTCGCCCTTTCGCACCGACGTGGATTGAGCCGGAAACACGCAGCCCCCGCAAAACGCGTCTTG
>JBGOXZ010000011.1:0-22421 GCA_041479395.1 Opitutaceae bacterium | reverse complement strand
GCTTCGTGCCGTGGTCATCCTCGAGGCTGGTCTGGCTCCTGCCTGGGCGTTCGCCACGTGTTAACCGGGATCTCGATCGACCTGCCCGAAGGGAGCACCTTGAAGGCGGTCGAGCTCGCAAATGTCGAGCGGCCCACCGGCCCCCCGAGCACTTCCACCGCGTCGCCCGGGCTCAACCCGAGGTCGCAACCGGCGGTCTGCGTCGTCACCGTGACGGGTTCGCCGCCTCCGGTGTGCAGCAGGAAGCCCCGGTCGAGCAGACCCACCACCGTTCCCTTGATTTGGTAGATCATGTTGCTCCTCGCGTTGGCTCCTGCGAAGCCGACGCTCACTGCCGCACGTCACAGCCGCTTAGGCAATTCTCTTCCTCCGCCAAGTCCGCAAAGGGGCACGCCCTTCGCATCTTGGCGGTTTTGCGTTGGGCACAACGCGACTGTGTCGTTCCGTCTCATTTCCCGTTGACCGACGGGGCGGCTCTGGTGTCATGGCGCCATGGTGCCCAGCGTCCTTATCGTCGACGACGAGAAGCACACCCGCGAGGGCCTGCAGCAGGCGTTGGAGGAGCATTACGACGTCTCCGTCGCCAGCAGCGCCGACGAGGCGTTCAACCTGATGGACGCGCAGGAGCACGACGTGATCATCACCGACCTGCGCATGCCCGGCAAATCCGGCCTCAAGGTGATCGACAAGGCCCTCGCGCTGCCGGGCAAGCCGGTGGTCATCATGGTGACGGCCTACGGCAACATCGAGAGCGCCGTGGAGGCGATGAAACGCGGCGCGTTCGATTTTCTGACCAAGCCGGTCAACCTCGAGAAGCTCGAGATCCTCATCCAGCGCGCGCTCAAGACCAAGACCCTCGAGGTCGAGGTGAAGCAGCTCCACGAGCGGCTCGATGAGAAATTCAGCTTCGAGGGCATCGTGGGCAACTCGCCCAAGCTCCGCGACGTGATCGACCGCGTGAAGCTCGTGGCGCCGTCGAAGGCGACGATCCTCATCGAGGGCGAGACCGGCTCGGGCAAGGAATTGATCGCGCAGGCCATCCACCAGGCGAGTCCGCGGGCGCGGGCGCCGTTTGTCGCGGTGCATTGCGCGGCGCTGCCGCCGACGCTGCTGGAGAGCGAGCTCTTCGGCCATGAGCGCGGGGCGTTCACCGGCGCCACCGAGCGGCGCATCGGCCGCTTCGAGGCGGCCGACGGCGGCACGCTCTTCCTCGACGAGATCGGCGAGATTTCGCTGGCCACGCAGGTCAAGCTGCTGCGCTTCCTCGAGACCAAGGCCATCGAGCGCATTGGCAGCATGAAGCTCATCCCGCTCGACGTGCGCCTCGTCGCGGCCACCAACAAGAATCTCGAGCAGATGGTGAAGGAGAGCGCGTTCCGCGAGGATCTGTTCTTCCGCCTCGACGTCGTGCGCATTACGATGCCGCCGCTGCGCGAGCGCCCCGAGGACATCCCGCTGCTGCTCGATCATTACCTCAAGCTCCTCAGCGCGGAGAACAACGTGCCGCCGCTGACCATCGAGCCGGGGGCGATGCGGCACCTGCAGGCTTATGCCTGGCCGGGCAACATCCGCGAGCTGCGCAACTTCGTGGAAAACGCGGTGGTGCTGCGCCGCGGGGGCAAACTCACCGAGTTCGATCTCGAGCCGAAATTCCGGGGGGCCGCGGCGCCCCCCGCCGCGCCGGCCCCCGAATCCACCACCAACTCCCTTTCCGTCGAGGAGAACGAGAAGCGCCTCCTGCGGGAGGCGTTGATCAAGGCCCGCGGCAACCGCACCAAGGCCGCGCAATTCATGGGCATCAGCCGCCGCACCCTCCATCGCAAGCTCGCCCAGTGGCCGGAGCTCGACGTGATCGACCGGTGAACGGGGATGGGCGCAGACGGACCGGGCGCGGCGCACCCGCAATCGAGGACGCCAGACGACAAAGGACAAAGAAATCGCCACCCGCAAATGCCGCCCCGGAAGGTTGGAGAGATTCTGTCTGTTCCAAAACTGAAACCGGAGTGGCCTATGCACCCGCGGCGTGAGGCCGGACACCCCCTATGATGAAACGCCCCGCGACGGCGCAAGAATGGATTCACTGGCTCGAGGAGGGCGCGGGGGCGCGCTGGATCCGCCGCGTGGCGGTGCTGCTCGGCCTGCTGGCGCTTTCGCTGGTGACGGCGAACAAGCAGTTCCATGGTCCGGCGCAGGAGACGACCCTGCTCCAGGCCGACGTGGGCCGCCAGCTCGCCATGGGCCGCGGCTTCACGACGCTCGTCAACTATCCGCAGACCGCGGCGTTGATGCGGGCCAGGCATCACGTCCAGTTGGATGGCGCCGGCTACTATCCCGAGCTGCACCAGGCGCCGCTCTATTCGATCGTGATCGCCGCGGCCCTGCGCGTGCTGCCGGCGGCGTGGCGCGAGGCGTTGTTCGCATCGCCGCCGGTGCCGCCCGACGGCTTCGCCGCGGATTACCTCCTGCTCGGGCTCAATCTCGCGCTGCTGTGGGTCGCGGCGTGGCAGACCTTCCGGCTGGGCCGGCGGCTGTTCGATGAACGCGTGGGATGGGTGAGCATGCTGGCCCTGCTGCTCTCGGTCGGCGTGTGGGAACGGGTGGTGCAGGTGGACGGTGTGCCGCTGCTCATGGTGCTCGCGCTCGGCGCGTTCCAGCTGGTGACGGCAATTGAGTCGTCGCACGGGGCGGAGCACGCGGAGCCGGCATCGCTGGGCCGGAGCCGCCTCCTGCGGCTGTTCGCACTCGGCGTCGTGGGCGCGCTGCTTTTTCTCACGGAGTATTCGGCGGGACTGCTCCTGCCCGTCGCGGCGGCGTATGCGTTCTGGCGTTTTCGTGGGCGCAACCGCTGGATCGCGCTGGCGGTGCTGGCCGTGGGATTCGCCCTGCCGGCCGCGCCATGGATGGTGCGGAACCTCGTTCTCACCGGCAGCCCCGTTGGCCTCGCCGGGCAGAACGTCGCGCTCAAGGCGGGCGATGCCCTGGCCGAGCCCGCGGTGCAGCGCACGCTGTTCACGACGGAACCGCCGGTACTCGATCTCAACAAACTCGGCAACAAGGGCCTCACCGGCCTCCAGGTCAATGTGCGGGAGCGGCTGTGGTCGGGCGGCGGGTATTTCCTGACGGCGTTTTTCGTGGTCGGCTGGCTCTACCCCTTCCGCCGCACCGCGACCAACCGCGTGCGCTGGGTATTCACGGCGACGCTGCTGGTGCTGGTCGCCGGGCAGCCGTTCCTCAACTCCGGCGAGAGCCTGCGCCTGCCGGTCCACTACCTGTTGCCTCCGGCCCTGATCTTTGGCGCGGGCTTTTTCTTTGTTTTGGTCGAAAGCACGCCGGCGCTCGGCGCGTACGCGCGGCTGGCGGCGGTGGTGCTGCTGGCGCTCCAGGCGGCGCCGCTGGGGCACGACGTGCTGCAGCCGCGGCGGGGCGCGCATTTCCACTATCCACCGTATTTCCCGACCCTGTTCATGCGCATTCACACGGTGATGGAGCAGCGCCGCTGGCTGGAGAGCGTGGGCGTGATGGCCGACGTGCCGGCCGGCGTGGCCTGGTACGGCCGCCAGCGCGTGTGGGCGCAACCGGACCGCATGAAGGATTTCTACGCCATCTCGATCGACCAGCCGGTCGGCCTGCTCCTGCTCACACCGGCCACGCTCGACCGGCCGTTTTTCGCGCAACTGGCCGCGCGCGGCATCAATCCGGAAGCCCACTCGGAGATGTACCAGGGCTGGGGTCCCGTCTACGTCGGCCTGGTCACCGGCCGCATGCCGCCGGCCTTTCCGCTGCGCGAGCGCCAGAAGCTCGCGGACAATCTGATCGTCCTGCTCAATCCCGCCCTGATGCCCGCGCGGTGAAACGTGTTGCTTCAGGATAATTTCCTCCTCCTGATGGATGCACTGTAGGGATCTTATGAAGCTGTACGGCTTGCCAGGGATCGGCGGATTGTTCCTGCCGGCGCTTGCTTGGGCCGTCTATGCTCCGATTCCGGAGCAGGAGCAGGGCAAACCGTTCACCGTGACCATCGAGGCGGGCGCCTACCACGACAGCAACATCTTCGGCTCGGCGACCGGCGCCATCGGCAGCATGGTCTACTCGGTTGCGCCCAAGCTGGCGTTCAACGCGTCGGTCGAGAAGCAGACGTTTGTGTCGGCCTCCTATCAGGCGACGTTCGACTATTTCGACAACCGGCCGACGGATAAGTCGCTGGTAAGCCACGATGCGGCGCTACGCCTGGCCCACAAATTCACGCAGGTCTCCAACATCGATCTGAGCGAGGCGTTCCAAGTGGAGAAGAACCCGCAATCCCTGCTCGCCGGGGTGCCCCTCAACGCCGACCAGTCATTCCAGCGCAACCAGTTCGACGGGCGCCTGACCACGGCGCTCGATCAGAAGACCGGCGTGGTGTTCAAGTACCGCAACCTCTCCTTCAACTATGACGATGCCAGGCTCAGCCAGAATCTCGACCGCATGGAGCACCTCGCCGGCCTCGAGTTGAACAACAAGTTCCTTCCGGAAATCACCGTGGTCGGGGAGTATCGCTACCAGGCCATCAATTACGACAAGGTCGGCGGGATGAAGGACAAGCGGTCAAACTACCTGCTCACGGGCGTGGACTATGCGCTCGGGAAGCAGCTCACCCTGTCGGGCCGCGCCGGAGTGGAGGATCGCAAACGCGCGGGCGAACGCGGCACCACCGCTCCCTACGCCGAGTTGACCTGGAAATATGACTATGCGGAGAAGTCCTTCGTGACCGCCGGCTACACCTACTCCCTGGAGGAGACGGACAACCCGGCGCTCTTCACCGACACGAAGTTGAACCGGTTCTTCGTCAATCTGCAGCACGCGGTGACGCCGATGGTCGTGACTTCAGGATCGATCACCGTTGAACCTTCGACGCTCCTGGGCCGGCGCGGCCTGCCCGACATCAGTGAGACGACCACCCGCCTCGGGCTGGCGCTCACCTATATGGCGCGCAAGAATTTCACCGTCAGCGCCACCTACGACTACGACCGGGTCAATTCGGACGCCCGCGACCGCCAGCAGAACCGCACGCGCTTCGGCGTGAGCGGCCGGCTGTATTTTTAGACCAATGGCGGGGCCACCACCCGGCGGGCAATGGCACGGTCTGGCGTTGCGAGGAGCGCGGGCAAAGTGGGCCGGGGATGGCGAAATTTGAATTGCACATGGACCCTGCCTGTCATGCTGAGCGCAGCGCAGCATCCGGTGAAACATCGCCAGCGGCAGCGGCGCCGTGCCGCCGGATCCTTCACTCTGTTCCGGATGACCGTCCCTGAGTTCATCCGCGGGAGCGATGACCAGGCGTATCATATCGGAACCTCCCGGCGGCCCCGGCTCTGCCCGGTGAATTGACTTGCGGGTGTCCGCCGCCGCACGATCCACTTACCGCCCCGCATGGCTTCCCACCCCGACACCAAGGACAGCGCGCCGCTGGCCGATTTCCTCCACCTCCTGCGGCTGCGGAAGGCGCTGATCTTTCTCATCGTCGCACTGGTGCTGCTGACGACGCTCGGCGTCACCGCCCTGCTGCCGCGCTGGTACCTGTCGGCGACCAAGATCCGCGTCGAGAAACCCGAGGGCGAGGTGAAGCTGTTCCAGGCGCAAAGCAATCCCTACTACGACCCGTATTTTATCCAGGATCAGTTCGAGATCATCCAATCGGAGAAGATCCTCAATCCGGTGATCGAAAACCTCGGCCTCAACGCCATCCTCGGGCGTGCGGAGAGCGCGGGCGAGGCGCTCCCGACCAGCATCACCTACCGCTACCTCATCAAATACATGCTGCGCGTGGAATCGCGCCGCAGCACGTCGCTGATCGAAATCAATGTCTACGCCCGGGACGCCGCGCTCGCCGCCCGCATCGCCAACGAGATCGCCCGCGTCTACTCCGAGGATCGCATCAACTTTGCCACCTCCGGGCAGCGGGAGGGCCTCGAGGAGCTCAAGAAGCAGCTCGCCGCCCAGGAGGAGATCGTCTCCCGGCAGCGTGACGTGGTGGAGAGACTCCGCAAGGACCTCAACATCTCCGGCGTCGACCTGAACGCCCGCTATTCCGACATGGAGATTGAGCGCCTGCGCCAGATGCAGAACTCCCTCATCGCGCTGCGGGTCGACGCGATCGGCCGCAAGACCCGCTGGGAGCGCATCAAGAGCATCCCGTTCGAGCAGCGGTTTACGCTCGTCAACTCCGAGCTGATCCAGGACACCAACATCCAGAATCTCCTGCAGGCCTATCTCGTCGCCGATCAGACCGTGACGCGCCTCAAGGCCCGGCTCGGTGAGGCGCACCCCGATCTCGTCTCGGCCGTCGACCACCGGGCCAAGATCCGGGAGCAGCTCGACGGGCTCCTGAAGGGCTACGAGCAATCGCTCGAGATTTCCTACAAGGAAGCCGAGGCGCGGGTCGCCGAGTTGGAGGACCAGCTCGCCAAGGCCAAGGTCGACCAGATTCTGTCGGCGCGGGAACGCATGCGTCCGTTCGAGGAAGCGGCACAGAAACTCGACGATGAGTCGCGCCTCCTCACCACGCTCAAACTCACGCTCCGCCAGCGCGAGATCGATTTTCAGGTGCCGAAGCGCACCATCGAAATTCTCAACCAGGCCGAGCCCGCCCGCCGGCCGAGCAAGCCCAGCTGGACCCGCAACCTCATTTTCGCGCTGGTCTTCGGTGCGGTGTTCGGCGTGGGCGCGGCGGTGCTCGTCGAGTATTTCGACACGAGCTTCCGCAACATCGCCGACGTCGAGGGCCGTCTGCAACTCCCTGTGCTGAGCGTCATCCCCGTCAGCCGCACCCCGGCGCGCCTGGACCCGGACAATCCGGCCGAAGCCGAGCCCTTCCGGGTGTTGCAGACCAACCTCAACCTTGCGCTCACGCCCGGCCAGGCGAGCAGCCTCGTCGTCCTTTCGGCCGGCCCGGGCGAGGGCAAGTCCACGGTGGTGCATCATCTCGCCCGTGCCATGGGCGCCGCCGGCGAACGCGTGCTGCTGGTCGATTCCGATGTGCGCCGGCCCGCCCAGCACCACCTGCTGGACCAGTCCCGCGAACCCGGCTTCGTGGACATCCTCCTGAACAAGGCCGCGCCCGACGACGTCATCCGCCGGGGCGTAGCCCCGGGGCTCGACTTCCTGGCCAGCGGCGCGAGCGCAAACTTTGCGCTCAGCCTGCTCTATGCGAACAAGCTGCGCGAGTTCATCGCCCAGCTGAAGGGGCGCTACGACAAGATCGTCTTCGACTCCCCGCCGATCATCGGCGTGAGCGACGCCGCGGTGCTCGCCAGTGTCGTCGACGGCGTGGTGCTGCTCGTCCAGCACCGGCGCAACCCGCAGAGCATGGTCCTGCGCGCGCGGCAGATCCTGGACGGCCTCAAGACGCCTGTGCTTGGCGTCGTGCTCAACCAGGTGCCGCATGGCGCCGGTGACGACTACGGCTATTACACCCAGAACTACGCCTATTACAGCGAGGGCGGAAAGCGCCGGAAACGGTCCGGCGCGTCCGCCGCGGGGCGCACCAGTGGCGCGGAGCGCATTGAACTCAACGAGCCCGATGCCCACGACCGGCGCGTTTGAAGTCCGCGTCGTCCCTCGCGAGGATCCGGAGCTGATCAGGCGCGCTTGGTGAGGTCGCGCGGCACGGTTTCGGCCGGCCCGATTTCGGGCAGCTCCTTGGAGCCTTTGGCGCCGAGCTCGGCAAACTTGCGCGCGCCCGGCAGCACGGTGCCCTCAAAGGAGCCCACGGCGGCATTGTAGGAGCGGGTGGCGGTCTCGAGCCCGCGGCCCATCTTGTCGAGATGCTCGGCGAAAGTGACGATGCGGTCGTAGAGCTCCCGGCCGAGCTTGCTGATTTCCTCGGCGTTTTGCGAAACGGCCTCCTGGCGCCAGCCGAGGGCAGCGGCTTTGAGCAGGGCGACGAGGACGGAGGGCGTCGTGGGCAGCACGCGGTTCCGGATTGCGCGGTCGAGCAGCGCGGGGTCGGCCTCGAGCGCGGCGGCAAGATACTGGTCGCCCGGCAGAAAGAGCACGACGAATTCAGGTGAGGGCTGGAACTGTTCCCAGTAGGCCTTGGCGGAGAGGGCGTCCACATGGCTCCGCACCTTGGCGGCGTGTTCGAGCAGTTTGGCCGCGCGCACCTTCGGATCACTGGTGCTGGCGGCTTCGCGATAGGCGTCGGTGGGCGCCTTGGCATCGACGACGATGCGCTGGCCCCGCGGCAGGTTGACGACGAGGTCGGGTCGCTGATCGCCGGCGGACTCCTGCTCGGTAAAATCGCAGTGCTCCACCATGCCGGCCAGTTCCACCACGCGGCGCAACTGCAGCTCGCCCCAGGTGCCGGCCGTCTTGGTGGTGCTGAGGGAAGTCGAGAGGCGGGTGGTTTCCGTCTGGAGCGAAGCTTGGGCGAGCGCGAGGGACTTGAGTTGTTCGGAGAGCGAGCCGTAAGCGGAGGCGCGCGTCTTCTCAAGGTCGGTGATCTTGTCGCGCACGTCCTTGAGCGAATCGGCGACCGGCTTGACGAGGCTTTCGCCCGCACGCTTGAGGAACTCATCGCTGTTGCTCCGGAGGGCGTCGGCCGCGAGGGCCTTGAAGGTGTCGGTCAGACGCGTCTGCGCCTGCTGGAGGGCGTCGCGCTCGGCGGTGAGAAGGGTGTCGAGCCGCGATTTTTCCTTTTCGAGCTCCGGGATGCGCGCGCGCAACGCGGCCAGCTCGGCCTCGGCCTTGGCGAGCTGGTCGGTCAGCGAGTGCTGGCGTTCGGCGAGCGCGGCGGTGCGCGACTGCGCCCAGAGCCAGACGATGATCGCGGCGACGGCGGCGGAAGCGAGAGCGAGCAGGGTGGTGAGCACGGTGGAGTCACTTGCTCATGTTCCCGCCGGCGTTCCCGCTCAAGAGGAAAAGCGGGCGGAGCGACCAAGACCTGGGCGCGGGAGGGAACTACACCCGGAAGGGTTCGTTCGATTCCGAAGGCTCCTTCGCGGGAAAATACACCGTCATGCGCGTGCCTTCGCCCAATTTGGTTTTCGCGTGCAGCAGCCCGCGGTGGTCCTGCACCAGGCGGGAGACAATGGCGAGGCCCAGCCCGGTGCCCTTGTCGGCCTTGGTGGTGAAATACGGCTCAAAGATGTGCGGGAGCACCTCGGGGGCGATGCCCGGGCCCTGGTCGAGCACCGACAGCGCGACAAGCGGCGGCTCGTTGGCCAGGGGTTCGCGGCCAATCACCACATCTTCGGGGCCGTCGCACAGCGTGTCGAGCGGCAGGGGCTGGGGCACAACCTCGGCCGTCACCCAGACGGTCTGGTCCTTGGACGTGCTCTGAAAGGCGTTGATGGTAAGATTGAGCAGGATCTGGATGAGCTCGGTGCCGTTGATGAGCGCGGCGGTGTCCTTGTCGAGGGACTTGATCGCCAAGTGCCCGCCCTTGATGGCGGGATGGTGCTTGAGCAGCGTCTGCAGGTCGGCGAGGACCTGGTTGACGCGCACCTCGCGGTTGGAGAAGTGGCGTTTGCCCAGCGAGCGCAGGTAGCGCGTGGCGATGGCGAAACAGGTGTTCACCTGTTTCGAGATGGTCGTGAGGTCTTCGCGCACCGCCTCAAGGTCGGCGCCATGGAGGAAGGAGACCTTGGCCAGGCGCAGTTCGAGCATCTCCACATAACCCACGATGATGGTGAGGGGGTTGTTGATGTCGTGCAGGACGCCGGCGTAGATCTGGTTGGTGGTGCGGGTCATTTCCTCCTTGAGCTTGGTGTCGTGCAGCTGGTCGGTGAGCCGGCGGAGGCGCTCCTGCGTCGCCAGGACAGTCTCGGAGATGCGCCGCAGGCGCAGCGCGCGCGCGGCGGCCTCGCGGATCGTGGGCAGGTCGAAGGGCTTGCTCAGATAGTCGCAGGCGCCGAGCCGGAGCGCCTGCCGCGCGGTCTCGATGGTTTCGTAGGCCGTGAGCATCATCACCTCCATGTGGGGGTCGATCTCCTTGAGGCTGCGCAGCACCTCGATGCCGGAGCGGCCCGCCATGCGGATGTCGAGAATGGTGACGTGCACGGGGTTCCGGCGCGCAAACTCGATCGCCTGCTCGCCGTTCTCGACGGTAAATACGCGGAAGTCGTTCTTGAAGACCATGCGCAGCGAAAGGCGCGGGCCTTCCTCGTCATCGACGACGAGCATGGTTGGCAGCTCCGGGGTGGACGGAGGGGCGGGGGAGGCGACAGGAGAGGGAGCCGTGATCATGAGCGGCGTGTGGCGGGCACGGGGAAAACAAAGGTTGGGCTAGAAACGGTAATCAAGCGAGAGCGAAAAGGTGTTGATGGAGGTGTGGTAGGCGCCGTCAGCGGTTTCGCCGGAGAGCAGGTTGATCACGCCGCTGTGGACATTTCGCGTGGGGGCCGTGGCGCGCTGCAGCGTGAGCATAAACCGCAACGGGCCTTGGACATAGCCCACGCCCGCGCACCAGAAATGGCGCGTGGCGTCGGGCACGGCGGGGTTCCAGGTGGCGTCCGGCACGGAATTCTCGCTCAAGGTGTAGCCTGCGCTCACCTCCCAGCCTCCGGCCAGATAACGCGTAACGCCGATTTCATAAAAGTAGCTCGACGTCCAGTTGAACGGCACGGGCAGCGGGCCGCTCGCCTTGGCAATCACGACCGTGTTGAAGCGCGTCCAGTTCGTCCAGTCGATGTTGGCCTCCAGATTCCATTGGGGCGTGGGGCGGTAGGAATAGCCGACGATGACGACCTCGGGAAAGGCAAACGTGGCCGACGCGGGCTCGCTGGGGGCGAACGGCGCGGAGGTGGCCGTGCCGTTGACGTCGAATGACGTGTGGTGCTGGTAGCTGAGGCCGAAGGCGTGCTGTTCGGCCGGCTGCCAGCGCAGGCCGAGGTTGAAGCCGGTGGCGTTGCCGTCGGCATTGAAGCGGAATTCGTCGCCGGGCAGCAGGCCGATGCCGCGGCGCAGGTCGACCTTGAGGCGGTTGAACGTGATCCCGCCGCCGAGCGAGAGCGAATCGCTCACGCGCCAGGCGATGACGGGATTGAGCGTGTAGTAGGTTTCCTCGTTCTTTGTCGCGAAGGTGCGAAAGCCGGAGCTGGCGGGCCAGTCGGTCGCAAAACCGAAGGGCGCATAGAACCCCACGCCGAGCGCCCAGTTCGCGTTCTCGGGCACCCACGCGTAGTAAATCTGCGGGATGAGCCGGTCCTGGCGGTTCATCGACGTGGTGCCGCCCGTCAGGGCTGAGCGGTAATCAGCGTCGAGGCTGACCACGTAGGCCGTGGCCGAAACCTCCTGTCCCTGCAGCTGCGTGAGGCCGGCGGGATTGTAGTAGATGGCGGAAGGATTGTCCGCCGTCGCCACAAAGGCGTTGCCGCGCGCCGTCGCGAACGCGTCCTTGAAGCCCACCCGCGTGCCCGAGGCGCAGAGTACCGCGGGCGCCAGGGCGAGGACGGCGACAGCGATGGGAAAAGGCACAGCCGCGAGTCGGTGCGCACGGGGCGCGGGGGAAGGCGACGCAAAGGTGGAATAAGACATGGTGATCAAGGATTGGCGGGAAGGTGGATCACGAGGTCGGGGTCGTTCGGCTCGCCGCGGGCGCGCACTTCGAGCCGGCCGGCATGCGCCTCGATGACCCGCTTGGCGACGGTGAGGCCGAGACCGACGCCGGTGTTGCGGGTGGTGAAAAACGGGTCCGTCGCGCGGGCGGCCACTTCGGGCGTGAAACCGCGGCCATTGTCCCGCACCTGGAGGGCGAGGCCCGCCCGCCCGTCCGGCCCGCGTTCGGCCGCCACGGTGACGGTGACCTTGGGCGGCGCGCCGGCGGACTGGAGGCCGTTGAGAAAGATTTCCTGGAGGGCGTGCACCAGGCTCGGCCGGTGGCAGCGCACGAGCGGATCGGGCACCTCGCTGCGAATCTCGAGTTCGCCGCCCGGGGCGCCCAGAAATTCGCGGGAGCGCGTGAAGCTCTTCCGCAGCAGGTCCTCGAGCGGCAGCGTGTCGGTGGGGCCCTGCTCGGTCTGGGCGAGGAAAACCATCTGTTCGGTGAAGCGCTGGATGCGGCTCGTTTCACGGCTGAGCGCCTGCTTCAGCGAATCGCGGAACTCGGCTTTGGCATAGTCAGTGTCGAAAAACTGCTGGTGGGTGGTGAGCGGCACAAGCGAATTGCGGATCTCGTGGGCGAAGCGCCGCGCGATGAGGCCGATGAGCTTGAGGTTCGAGGCCTCGATCTCGGCCCGCTGGGCCGTGCGCACCTGCGTGAAGTCCTCCAGCAGGAGCAGCGCCGGCTGGGGCAGCTGGCGCCCGCCGTTGGGGAACGGAATCAGCGACACGCGAAAGACCTTCGGCGGCACCCCGGGATGCTCGTAGAGGAACGGCGCCAGGCTCTGGCCGCGCTCGACCACCTCGTGCAGGCTCTTGGCCAGCGGCGGCGGCAGGTCGGCGAATTCGAGGCGCGCGCCGGCGATGGCGTCGCCTTTGAGGGCCCGCAGCAGGGCTTGGTTGGCGAACAGCACCGCCAGTTCGGGGCCGATCACGAGCGCGCCGCTGGTCATGGCGCCGAGCACGTCGGAGAACAGGCGGTGGCTGGCCGAAAGCTGGTGGTGCAGCCAGGAGTTCTTCACCGCCAGCCCCAGCTCCTCCATCAGGTGGTAGACCAGCAGCAGCTCCGAGTCGCTGAAGGGCGTGCCGGTGAGACGCCCGCCGAGGAGCGCGACCCCGATGGTGCGCTCGCGGTCGTTGACGGGCAGCGCGATTTCGCAGCCCAGAATTTCAAACTCGCGCTGGATGCGGGGATCCTCCGCCAGGAAAGGAGCGGAACTTTCGGAGCCGAGGTGCAGAATCCGACCCGACTGCGCAATGCGCTGACCCAGTCCGCTCTTCCGGGACAGTTCGAAACATTCGATCAGGTCGGCCGGCAGGCCCACCGCCCCGGCGCAGACGAGTCGTTGGGGGTCGTGCGCCGCGGGAATGCCCACGGAGGAGGCCGGGGGCGGCGGTTCGAGAAAGATCGCGATGCGGGCGGCGCCGATGATCTCGCGCAGCTTGACGACAAAATGTCCGGTGAACTGCTTGTAATCGAGCGAGTAGCTGAAGACCTGCGAGAAATCACGCATGACCGCCAGCGCCGAGGTGGCGAGGGCGGCGGGGGTGGTTCCGGCCGGCAGGAATGGCGACGCGGATGCCCGCGGGCCGTTCGCCGGTGCCGGTCGGGAGGTGCGCGCCGCCAGGCGGCGGACCACGGCCAGAATGGTCGCCTGGTCGCAGGAGGGGGCCAGCACGAGATCGGCACCCGCGAGATAAGCGGCGCGTTCGTCCTCGGGTGAGCCCTGCCGCGGAGCCACGATCAGCGGACAGTGAGGGGCGATGGTGCGAAACTCCGCAATGATCCAGTGGGTATCCTCGGAGACCTTGTCCACGCCCAGCAGGCAGACATCAAACATCCCTGCTTCGAGCAAAGGCCGGGCGGCGGTGAGGTTGGGTTTGTGGAGGGATTTGAATTCGCCGGCGGGAGAGGGAGCCGCGATCGGAGGGAAAGCGACGTTGTCCTCTGCGATGATGAGAAGGTGAATCACTGCATTAATCCCCAACCCTAAACGGTTCGATTGACACGGATAACCAACCTCTGCAAGTAATTGGCAGGAGTGAATACTAAGGCAATGGAAAAGTGAGATTCGCGGGCACTCGCAGAGGGAAAAGATCGCGCGACGGCGCAGGGTTTCCGGCTGGTACTCGGCTGCGCCGCCAGCCGTCAAATCGGCCGCGGGCAACCGCGCAAAACATCAGCATCTCCAGCGAGTTGAGCATTGTATTGCCCCATGGACTGGAATCTCCTTTATGTGGTCTGGAGACGAAATCCGGGCGTCTCTTTTATGATGTCGCAGCCGACACAACTGCAGAGTGCCACAATCCATAGCGAACTCGTGGTTTTTCCGACTCGCGAGCACAAGAAGATCGTGGCGTTCCTCGATCACGCACCCAGCCGCGGAGACGCACCGTATGTGGTCATGGCGCCCAAGTACGGTGAGAGCAAGAAGAACAACCTCCAGCTGGGGTACTACCTGGCGATGAACGGCGTCAACGTGCTGCGCTTCGACCACACGAATCATGTTGGCGAGAGTGAAGGCGAGATGTGCCGTTTCACTCTGCCCGGGGCGGTGCAGGACATCCTCGCCGCATTCGATTACCTTGAGCAAATCCACGGCGTGAAGCGGGCCGGATTGATCGCCAACAGCCTTTCTTGCCGCATGGCGATCCGGGCGGCCGCCTTGGATTCCCGGATCAGCTACCTGATCAACCTGGTCGGCGTGGTGAACGTGCAGCGAACGCTCACCCTCGTGTATCACGAGGACGTTGTCGCCAACCATCTTGCCGGCAAGCATTGGGGCATCAATGACGTGCTCGGCTTCGAGATCGATTTCGAACATTTCCTCAGCGCGCTCGCGACGAGTGGCCTGCATACGCTGGCAGGCACCTGTGCCGACTTGGACGAGATTGGCGTGCCGGTGGCGTTTCTGGCCGCGCAAAACGACGCCTGGGTCGATCTCGAGGACGTCCGCCAGGCGGTGAGCCACGCGCGGAAAGGGCGGTTTATTCCCATCAAGGATTCGATGCATGAGGTGCGGGAGAATCCCGAAGCAGCGGAGAAAACCTTCCGCCTCCTCGTGCAGTTGTGCCTGGGTTGGGCGCACGGCCGCGAGTTTGCCGGCGAGGAGGTGGTTGTGCCGGACAAGCGTTCGTTCCTGCGGCAAAACAAGATCGAGCGCGACCGCCTGCGTCGCGCGAATCCCGACAAGGGGACGGAGACCGAGTTCTGGTCGCAGTACCTCGACAAGTACGAGTTCTTTGAGAGCGTCGATGTCTATCAGTACTACCTGAACCTCGTGGGCGATCTCCTGGGCGAGTTTGAGCCTGGGGAGGTGCTGCTCGATGCAGGTTGCGGCAATGGCCTGTTTGGGGTGTGGGTCCTCCGCCAGCTGCTGGCCTCCCAAGAGCCGCCGCCCCAGCCACCTCCCGTCTATGTGGGCATCGATCTCACCCAGCAAGGATTGCTCGATGCGATGCAGAAGCATGGCAATCTCCGGCGCGGCGCCGTCGTGCGCAAACGCGAGCGGCGGGGCGACATGGGTCTGATGTATGCGCGGATGGATCTCGACCGCTTCGGCCGCGGTGCCGCCGGCGCGGACGACCTCACCCGTGGCGAGGATGATGGCACCGGCGGGGCCGAGGGGGTCGGATCGGTGGTTGATTTTGCCCCTGGCACTTTCGACAAGATTTGCTGCAGCCTGCTGCTCTCGTACCTGAAAAAGCCGGATGCCCTGCTGCGCGAACTTTATCGCGTGCTGCGACCGGGCGGAAAGATCGTCGTATCCAGCATGAAGCCCTTCTGTGACCTCTCGATCATCTACCGGCGGTACGCGGAAGGCCGCCACTCGAAGCAGGAGATCGAGTCCGCCCGGGACCTCCTGCGCGCGGCCGGCAAGATCAAGGTGAAGGAGGAGCAGGGCTACTACGTCTTTTATTCGGCCGAGGAACTGCACGAGATGATGACGGCGGCCGGATTCATGCATTTGCAGGCCTTCACCTCGTTCGGAAACCAGGCGGTGGTGGTACGCGCCGAAAAGTGATCCTTTATTGCATACTGTCGTCGCTGATTAACACGATCGCGAGCCTCATCCTGGGTGTCACGGTCTACTCCAAGAATCCGCGCGATCCGCGTTCCCGCACCTTCGCCTGGATGACAGTGACGGTCGCCGCGTGGTCGGGCTTGTATTTTTGCTGGCAGTTGGCACCCGACGCCGCCACGGCGCTGATGTTCTGCCGCTGGTTTTCGGCGCCGGCCATCGTGATCCCGGTATGCTATTTTCACTTCAGCACGCGGTTGATTGGGGAAAAGCACGACCGGGAGGTTCTCGCGGGGTATGGGCTGGCGGCGGTCTTCATGGTGCTGTCGTTCACGCCTTGGGTGGTGCGCGGCGTGGGTCCGAGGATGATGTTTCCCTTCTGGCCGCAACCGGGGCCGGTCTACCCACTGTATCTCGCGCAGTTTTTCTATTTTTTCCTGCGCAGCTGGCTGCTGCTCCAGGGCGCCTATCGCCGGGCCTCGTTCCTCCGCCGAAACCAGCTCCGGTACGTCTTGTGGCACACGGTGATCGGTTTCATCGGCGGCGCGACGAATTACCTCCTCTGGTATGGTGTGCCCGTGCCCCCCGTGGGCAATCTGCTGGTCTCGCTCTACATGATCGGCGTGGGCTACGCGGTGGTGCGCTTCCGACTGATGGAAGTCGACCTCCTGCTCGCGCGCATGGTCGCCTATGGGGTCATCGTCCTCGTGCTCTCCAGCATCGTGCCTCTGTTTGTCACCCTGATCCAGCTGCTGCCCATCCCGAACATGGGCGAGCTGAACTGGGTGTTGCTGCTGCTGGCTTCGTTCATCGTCACGGTCCTGTTGTTCTGGTGGGTCCCGCCGCTGCGCCGGCATGTCGACCGTCTCCTGGAGCAGCGCGTGCTGGGCGAAAAGCTGGCGGACCGCGCCCGCCTGCGGCAGCTGGCGACACAGATCAGCTCGATCCAGGACGAGGAGAGCATATTCAGCGTCGCCGCCCAATCCGTGGCCGAGGCGTTGAGTGTGAGCCGCGTTTCGGTGTTCATCCGTTCTGAATTCGAGACGCATTACAGCCGGCGGGCCTTCGTCGGCCAGCCGGGGACGCCGGGCGAGCTCCTTTGGCTGGGGGACGATTCGCCGCTGATTCGCCTGGTCCAAGCAACGCGCCGGGGGGTTCTGCTCGACGAGCTCGAGCATGACGTGACCGAGGTCGAGCGCCAGTATTTCAGCGAACTGCGCCGCACCCAGGCGTTCGAGCTGGTGGTGCCAATTTTCGCCGACACCTATTTCTATGGTTTTCTGGCCATGGGCGCGCGGGAGGCGGGGGCGATGTACACCGAGATCGATTTTTCGCTGCTCGAAACGATCGGACTGCAGATCGGATTGAACCTGCGTTCGCGCCAGCTCGAGCGCCAGGCCAATCAGGCGGAGAAACTCATTTCGCTCGGCACGCTGGCAGCCGGCCTGGCGCACGAGCTGCGCAATCCGCTCGTCTCGATCCAGACCTTTTCGGCGCTGCTCAAGGAACACGGTCATGAGCCGGAATTCCACGAGGAGTTTGGCGCCATCATGCAGCGCGACGTGGGCCGCATTGCCAGCATCGTGGAGAATGTCGCCGCGTTTGCCGAAAACAGCACGGTGCCATTCGCCAGGGTGAAGATCGAGGAAGTCATTGCGGGGGTCGCCGAGATCGTGCGACCCGAGCTCCTGCGTACCGGCGTGCAGTTCCAGGTGGACGCGCCGGGCGGCCTGCCGCCGGTGCATGGCAACTACAGCCAGTTGTTGCAGGTCTTCCTCAACCTCCTGCAGAACGCGATCCATGCGCTGGAAGGGCGGGCGGACGGCCGCATCACCGTGACGGTGGAAGTGTGGGCGGCCGATGTGCCCAAGCCCATGTTGGATATCACGGTCTCCGACAATGGCGCGGGCATCGAACCGACCTTGCTGCCGCGCGTGTTTGAGCCGTTCACCACCACCAAATCAACCGGAGACCATCACGGCAAGCGGGGAATGGGGCTTGGCCTGGCCATCGTGAAACGCATCGTGCAGTCGCATCAGGGTGAAATCGAAGTGACCAGCGAAGTCGGCCGCGGCACCACGTTCCACCTTTACCTGCCATGTCATCCAAACTCGTGACCCAACCCGACCGGGCTCCGGTGACGAGAAGCCTGCGCGGGCCGGTGGCGCTCCGCGCGCTGGCCGCAGCGTTCGCCCATTTGCAGGACTTCGATGCCTTTGTGGCCGGCCTGCAGGCCGCCCTCGATCAGGCGGAGTGGTTTGGCCGCGTGACGCTCGAACTGGAAGGCCGTCCCGGGGCGGCGGAGACCCAATTCGTCATGGGGGAAATGACGCTGCCGGTCCAGGGAGCCACGGGAACCCACGGCGTGCTGCGCGCGACCGGCGGCGACGTACCCCGGTTCTTCGGGTCCGAGGACCTGCACCTTCTGTCCAGTCTGGCCGAATTCCTCGCGGGCGTGCTCGACCGCGCCTACGAATGGCGGGAGGTGGGGCGCCACCGCCAGTTGTTGGATCTGCTGCTGAATCAAGCGCCGGTGGGCATCGTGGCGTTCGACGGACAATACCGCGTCGCGGCGGGCAACGATCTCGCGCGGCGCTGGTTGGGTGGGGGCGGCGATCTTTGGGCCGCCTTGCAGGCGGCGCTGCCCGACGACGTGCAGGCGGGCGGACACGGGCCGCGCACATGCTTTCATCTTCGCGTCGAGGGCCGGCTCGTGTTTGGGGAGCTGCGCACCACCGCCGGCACCGCGGCCGCGGGGGGCGTATGCGTCGCGGTGATGACCGATCTCACGCCGGAGCAGGCGCGCCTGCTCGACGCCTTGCGCCGCGAGACCTACCGCTGCCAGTGGCGGCAGCTGCGGCTCGGCTTTGCCCTGCTGGAATCGCCGCGCATCGCCGGCGGATTGCTGCAACAGCAGGCCGAAATGCGCGCGGGGCTGCCGGCGTCGGTGACGGTGGGACCGTACGACGCCAACCGCCTGGGACTGGTTTTTCCCGAGTGCGGGCACAACACGGTCGTGGCGCAATTGCGGCGGCTCAAACCGCTGCTGGCCGGCGCTCCGGTGCGCGCCGGCGTGGCTGAACTGGGGCGGGACGGGGCCGAGCCCGAGGCGTTGCTGCAGGCGGCGCTGGCCGGGCTGCGGCCGTTCGGCGAGGCGGTGCGACCCGCGCTGCTGCTGCATGACGACAATCCGGCGGTCAACGACGCCCTCGCCTATGTGCTGGGCGGCGATTTCGAGCTGGTGAAGAGCACGAGTGTGGAGCACACGCGGGAATTGCTGCGGACACGGAACTTCGACGCGCTCATCACGGAGGTGGAGCTGCGCGATGCGAGTGGGCTCGAGCTGGCGCGGCTGGCCGGAGAACTGCAGCCGGGCATCCGGCCGTTTTTCACGACGATCTCAGAGCTGCCGGCCGCCGCGGCCGGGGCGCCGGAACTGGCGGACGCCGTGGTCTTCCAGAAACCCTTCGATGCGCGCGCGCTGGCGCAGACTGTGCGCGAGAAGCTCGGCATGTGAGACTCAACGGTGCGGACCGACTGACGGAGAGTCGGATTTGCCGGGAAGGGTTCATGGGTGTCCCCGTAGTCCCCGCAATTTCGGCGGTGGAATTCTCCGGCTCAAATTCGCCGCTGCGAACCGTCTGCGCCCGCGCATTCATGACGACGGTTTTGCCGAGGAAGCTTCGAAAGGCAGGAGGGTTTCCCCCGCAAAAAGTTGGCGCCCGGTATCATTGCGGTGTCGCAAACTGGTTGAGACCGGATCACCGCGCGGAAGGCAAGACGTGGGCGGGAAAGCTCTTCGTTCAACGTGCTCCTGAAACGGCGAGCGGCCTTTCCCCTTGTTTCGTCCCTCCCGGCGAGCGCCCGCAGAGAATATGGATTCGAGGGATCCGCCGCGATTCCTACTGCCCGCCCACATACACCTTCAAGGTCGCCGAGCCTGCGGTGCGCCCATCGGCTTCGGCCATCCACGTAATCTGCTGCCATTCGGATTTGACAGCACGTGGCGCAATCAGGCGGGCCTGTACGGGCGCGGAGTCGTGCGCCGCCACCGCATAGGTCCCGGAACCCTGGGCTTCTGTCCAGCTTGAGGGCAGCTGCACCCGTACGGTCAACGTCTGTACCTGATCGGCGCTGTTGTGGAGCAGAAGCGGGATGGGAAAGTTCTGTCCGCCGCCCACGCCAAGTTCCGGCGCGAGCAGTTGCGGCATCTGGTCGAGGTTGTGGGCCGGCCAAAAGCTCGCATAGAACGCCCATGGACCGCCGAGTTCAATGGCGGGCCTTGGCGATGGCTGCGGCCGATATCCACGCACGGGCGCAAAGGCGATGGGGCTTGCGACCGTGCCTTCGAAGATATCGCCGGTGGCGGTGCCGCCGACCAGCGATTTGCCCAGCACAAAGCGCACCGGAGCCTCATAAAAACCCATGTCGCCGGTTGCCAGGGCCTTCTCGCCGACAGGTCCGGCGTCGCCCTGCGTCAGATGGAAGCTGGCTACTTTGGCCGAGAGCCGTGCGTAGGAAACATGCTGCGACGGCGAGATCGCGGTGGTCGCGTATTCCGGCCCTTGCCCTCTCACAAAATCAAAGTGCGCGGCATCGGTGAAGAAATACAGCTTCTGGGGCTGCCACGGGCGCAGACCCTCCATCAGGTTGCCGTAAAACAGGCGGTCCTCCGGCGTCGCCACCTGCTCGGGAAATTTCGTCGGGTCGCCCGCCCCATCGAATGCCTCGACCGCGATGACACCCGCGGCTTGATGATCCTCGTGATTTTCCCCCGCGACGACATCCGGCAGGAAGGTCATGACCACCGGCGGGCGTGTCAGCCGGATGAAGCGCACCACCTCGCCGAGCACGTTGCCGTGGTTCCACGACCCCAACGAGCGCAACACATCGTGCACCTCGGGGGCGGGCGTGTCGGGCGCGCGCAGGAACCATGCCTGCCGGATGCCGATTGCCGCCAAGGCCTCGCGTGCTTCTGTTTCCCGAATCTCCGCCAGCGATGCCGCCTGCTCGTAGCCCACCAGGTTTTGTCCGGCATTGCCGCGTGTGGTGTAGACCACGGCGACGCGCTTGTGTTCGTCCAGAACCGCTCTGGCGAGGTAGCCGGAGATCAGCGTCTCGTCATCGGGATGAGCCATGATAACGAGAACGTCGGCCTTGAGACGCTCGTCCGGTGGCGGACTCGAGATCGCCTGCTGCGCCCCTGCGAGTGGCGCGGCAAGGAGCAACCCCAAAGCCGCGATGGGGAGAACACGCGATGGGACTGGCAGGAAACGGAATCGGCGGGGAAGGGTTCTTGAAGCGCGAGGTGTCCCCGGAATCCCCGCCATCTTGACGGTGGGATGCTCCGACCGGAAGTCACCGTCGCGAGCCGTCAGCGCTCGGGTGTTCATGGCAGCGTTTTTGCCGGGGGAGATTCGGAAGGCAAGAGGGTTTCACCGCGAAAAACCCGGCGTGTGATCAGGACTGCTTGCCGAACAGCTCGGCGATGATGTCTTCCAGCGGCACGTCTTCGATGGTGATGTCGGCCACGGGACCGGCGGCGAGGATCTGCTGCGAGACCGCGACGGCCCGATCGCTGGGCACATGCAGCACGTATTCGCCGTTCTCGGCGGGCTCGGCCTTGCCGAACTGCGGACTGAAAGCGCCGGGCGAGAGCACGCCATCTTGCGGCCGAAACTTGATGATCTTGACGCGGCTGCCCGTGGCGTCGAGGCGGTCGATGCTGCCGTCATGAATCTTGCGGCCCTTGTGGATGACGATGACGCGTTCGCAGAGTTCCTTGATGTCGGCCATGTAATGGCTCGTGAGGAGGATGGTGGTGCGGTAGCGGCGGTTGTAGTCGCGGAGGAACGAGCGCATGGCCTTTTGCGAGACCACGTCGAGGCCGATGGTGGGCTCGTCGAGAAACAGCACGCGCGGGCGGTGGAGCAGGGCGGCGATCAGCTCCATCTTCATGCGCTCACCGAGCGAGAGCTCGCGCACCATGACGTTGAGCTTGTGGCCGACGTCGAGCAGCGCGATGAGCTCGTCGAGCGTGGTTTTCCACTGGTCACCGGGCAGGCCGTAGATGTGCCGCAGGAGCAGGAAGGATTCGATGGCGGGCAGGTCCCACCAGAGCTGGTTCTTCTGGCCGAGCACGAGGGCGAAGATGCGGCGGTAGGCGTTTTCCCGCTTGGTTGGGTCGAAACCGGCCACGCGCGCGCGGCCCGAGGTGGGATAGATGAGGCCGGAGAGCATTTTCAGCGTGGTGGTCTTGCCCGCGCCGTTCGGGCCGAGGAAGCCGACGAACTCGCCCTCGGCGATGGTGAAGCTGATGTCGTCGGCCGCGCGCACCTCCTCGAACTCGCGCCGGAACAGCCCCTTCACGCCGCCCCAGAGGCCAGGCTGCTTCTTGTAGGTGCGGAAGACGCGCGTGAGGTTTTCGACTTCGATCATGGGCGGAGGAGATTCACCACGAAGAGCCCGAAGGCCAAGAACGCAAATGCAGAATCGTTGAACGTCGGAAGGAAGTCCGGCGCGTCATGCCGCTATGCGGGCGGCGTCGAGAACCGAGAGGATGGCCTCCGATTTCAGATAGTCCGGGAAAACGTGCCGGGCGCCCAACGCGCTCAGCCGGGGGGCCTTTTCCCCGGATGCAATGCCGACGAATCCCCAGCCCAACTCGCGCGCGGCGTGAACGTCCCAGCTTCCATCGCCGACGTACACGATCTGTTCGAAACCATCACACCGGTAGTGCCGGAGCGAGCGCCGCAGCGAATGCTGCATGATGTCCGTTCGGGCGTGGGCGGAATCGCAGAACGCGGCGGGCAGGCCGTCTGC